>JBEGMF010000001.1:0-20161 GCA_041183205.1 Actinomycetota bacterium
CAAAAGAGCAATATCTCGTCCGGCCGATGCTGGATCACAACTAACGAGCACAAATACCGAAGCACCTGTTGAACTCAAATTTTTGACTGCACCGCGCCCTAATCCCGCCCGTGATGGATCGGCAATAACGACATCACATCGCGAGGTTCGTAATCGTTCAATGGATGAACCAATCACTTTGATTGGTAAATCAGAAAGATTTTGTTTGGCGTCAGCGACCGACGAACGAGAACGCTCGGCGGCGGTGGCCGTCCAACCTTCCGGTAAAAGGGCGCCGCTGAAGAGCCCAACGCCGCAATAGGCATCAAGTAAATGACCATTGGCTTGACTAAATGCATCGGCACACATGCGACCAACAACGTCAACTAACGCGGCGGCACCGTCACTACGAGTTTGAAAAAACGAATCGGCCGAAATGCGCCAATTACGGCCGGCCACAGTCTCGTTGTACCAAGCGCGTTTCTTGGCCTTCAATTCATTTTCGCCGACAACAACAGTTCCGAATTCCGACTGCAATTCATTGAGTAAAAGTCCGTCGGTCGCGGGCGAAACTTTAACGAGCGACTCACCCGAATTTGCACCGACGCGAATTGTTATCTCGGAAGCGTTTCCCCAATGAATTTTGTTGGCTATGTCATTCACTTTTTGATGCGCGATTTCACAGTGGGAAATCTCCACCAAGTCGTGCGTTGCCGCGCGGCGCAAACTGGCCGCACCGTTTTGCACACCGAAACGCATCGAGGTGCGAAACGCCCACGGATCGAGAATCGGACCGATGGAGATAACAGGTTCTGCCCAGCGACCAAGACGACGTAACGAATCACGCACAACTTCAACCTTGGCGAGAAGTTGCGCGTCGTAGTTGATCGTGGCCCAATCGCAACCGCCACATCCTTGACGAGCATGCTCACAGCGGGGCGAAATTCGATCGGGCGACGATTCAAGAATTTCCATCACCGGACCGCGCTGCGTTTTCTTTTTCGCGATCAGCGATACCGATACCAATTCGCCAGGCCAGGCTCCATCGGCGAACACCACTTCCCCATCTTCGGTGCGACAGAGGCATGTTCCATCAGCCACAACTCGCTCTGCTCGAACAATTGCTGAGTGAAAATTTTCGGACAGAAACTCATCGGACACTTGGCCAGCGTAGGCGGGTATCGTCATAGCCATGAGTTCGGTCCAAATTGCACCGTCAGTTCTCACCGCTGATTACTCGAAATTGGGAGAAATCTGCGTTGATTTAGAAAAAGCGGGCTGCGATCGCATCCATTGGGACGTCATGGACGGAAATTTCGTTCCCAACCTTTCGTTTGGGGCCGACATCATCGCGTCAGTGCGACCGTTGGTTTCACTTCCATTCGAAGCACATCTCATGGTTACCGAACCCACATGGATTCTCGACACCATGGCGAGAGCCGGTTGCCAAACGATCATGGTGCACGCTGAGGCTTGTCAGCACCTGCATCGCACCTTGGGGCGTATTTCCGATCTTGGTGTTTCCGCCGGAGTTGTTCTTAATCCCGCCACGCCACTTGCGGCTATCGAAAATGTGCTCGACCTTGTCGATCTTGTGTTGATTATGTCGGTGAATCCAGGATTCGGCGGCCAGTCATATATCGCATCGATGGAAAACAAAGTTTCCGAACTGCGAAAGATCGTCGATGCCAATCAATTAGCGATTGATATTGAAATTGATGGTGGTATTTCACCCGACACGATCGGCGCGGCCACTGGAGCTGGTGCCAACGTCGTTGTTGTTGGCAGTGCCATGTTCCGCGACCCCAAAGGTTTCGCCAACGCCGTACAAGAACTCCGCCGCTCCGCCTCGTGAATTGATTGCATGACGAGCCGATTTAGCCGACGAGTGCTGATCATTGCCGCCATTGCCGTTGTTGTTGTGGCCGGTGTCGTCGGCGCCAGCATTTTTTACAAAGAACAAACAACTGTTGATCGCACACCTGAGGAACTATGCCGCCGCCTCGAACCTGTTCGCACTCTTGATCGAGCATTCGTCACACTTGACCCCACCACTCTTGGTCCTCTTGTCAGCGATCTACAAAATGCAGTCGATGCTGCTCCCAATGACATTCGCGCCGATATCGAAACGCTGGCCAAATTTGTTGACGAAATTGCCGCCAAAGTGCGCGCTACGCCAACCGACAAACAAAAAGCCTTTGCACAGGCGTTAGCTGAACGACAAGGCGATATCGACACCATCACCGTTGCCGGTCGCAATCTTGAATTTTGGACAACCCAAAACTGTTCGTTTGTGTTGCGCTCAGTTGCGAATTAGCGAACTCGCTTAGAGAATTTCGCCACGGCGCACGATGACGTGATCGACAATGCCGTAGTTCTTTGCTTGTTCAGCGGTGAACCAACGATCGCGTTCTGAATCCGTTTCGATCTGCTCAACCGGTTGACCAGTATGGAACGAGATACGTTCGGCCATTAGTCGCTTGATATACGCCATTTGCTCAGCCTGAATAGCAATATCCGAAGCTTGGCCCTGAACACCACCGAGCGGCTGATGCATCATGATGCGTGCATGCGGAAGTGTGTAGCGCTTGCCTTCCGCTCCGGCACATAACAGGAACTGACCCATTGATGCGGCGAGACCCATACAGATCGTGCCGACATCGGGACTGATGAATTGCATGGTGTCGTAAATCGCCATTCCCGCGGTGATCGAACCACCGGGCGAATTGATGTAGAGCCAAATGTCCTTCTCGGGATCTTCACCCTCGAGATAAAGAAGTTGCGCAACGATTTGATTGGCGACCGTGTCGTTCACATCACTACCCAGCACCACAATGCGATCACGAAGCAACATACGGAAGATGTCTGCGCCCGGATCGGAGATGGCCGGTGCTGCCAATTGTGGAATGGGCTGGGACATGAAGTTCTCCTTTAAGGACCTAACGGCTTCCACGCTATCTTGCCTTGCGGGCTATCCCCTACCTGACAGCCGGTAGTTTGGTCCGAATGCGGGTGTGGCGAAACTGGCAGACGCGCTGGGTTTAGGTCCCAGTGTCCGTAAGGACTTGGGGGTTCGACTCCCCCCGCCCGCACCAAACAGTTCCGGTCCCAAAATCGATCGTTCAACGACGGGCGTTGGTCGAGTTACGAAAAATCGTGGGGCCAGGTTTCGAAAAGTGAACGTAATGCCCGTCCGCGATGACTAATTGCATGTTTTTCCGCAGCCGTCATTTCGGCGAACGTGCGGCCATCACCATCGCGTGGGATGAAGAGTGGGTCGTAACCAAAACCGTCTTGTCCGCGCATCTGATTCGCTATCCAACCTTCAACAACACCTTCAGCAATGTGTTGTCTTCCGTCGGGGCGCAATACACAAATCACGGTTCGGAAACGCGCCGAGCGTTGATCACGAAGTGGAAAGTCGCGTAACTGATTGAGAAGTTTCTGATTATTTTCAACTGCCGTCGCCAGTTCACCGGCATAACGAGCAGTATGCACACCCGGTGCACCACCAAGTGCATCAACTTCTAAACCGGTGTCATCACTTAGCGCCGTTTGACCGGTGAATTCCATCACCGCTTGCGCTTTTAATTGCGCGTTTCCGACAAGCGTTAAAGCCGTTTCTTCGGTATCGGCCAATGCTGACGGACGTGGCAAAAGCTCGACGCCGAGTGAATGCAAAATCTCCTGCAACTCCGCCACTTTTTTGGCGTTTGCGCTGGCGCAGACAATTTCAAGCATTACGACCGTTTGGCAAGCGGAGGCGAAGAAAGCAACTCGTCTTGTAGAGCGAAAATTTGATTCAAACCGCCTTCGGCCAATTGCAGAAGTTGATCGAGTTCACCGCGACTAAAACTCATGCCTTCAGCCGTGCCTTGCACTTCAAGAAAACGACCGCTCTCTGTCATCACCACATTCATATCCACCAATGCGGCCGAATCTTCAACATAAGGAAGATCGAGCATGGGAACGCCGTCGACAATGCCAACTGAAATAGCGGCACATTTTTCGGTCAAAGGATGTTTGGCAATTGCTCCGCTGGCCACTAGACGGGTAAGTGCGTCGTGCAACGCAAGGTATCCACCAGTGATTGACGCAGTGCGCGTTCCGCCATCGGCTTGCAAAACATCGCAGTCAACAACCACCTGACGTTCACCTAGGGCCACCATGTCGCAAACGCCGCGCAGCGAGCGTCCAATTAAGCGTTGAATCTCTTGCGTGCGACCACTGGGTTTACCCGATGAAACTTCACGTCGAATACGTTCCATCGAAGCACCGGGAAGCATCGAATACTCAGCCGTCACCCAGCCTTTACCGCTGCCCTTCATCCAACGAGGAACATCTTCATCAATCGAAGCGGTGCATAAAACGATGGTACGGCCTGCACGAAGGAGCACTGACCCCGATGCTGAATCAGTGAAATCACGCTCAATGGTTATTGGTCGCAATTCATCGGGTCGTCGTCCGTCATGTCGCAGTTGGGTACTCACACCGTCATCCTTAAGTTGTCATAAGCCAGTTCAACATCTGCACCATAGGCGGCAGAACCATTGGCGAAATGCTTTACGCGATCGGTGCCGGGCCAAAAATGGGTGAGCAACAACCGCTTTGCGCCAACGGCTCGGCCCATCTCCCCCGCCATCGTCGCACTCAGATGTTTTATTTCGGCAACGTCGTCATCGGTTTCGTACGTCGATTCGATAATGGCTAAATCGACATTGTGCGCCAGCCGATTGGCTGACCATTCCGGTCCGGTGTCTGCGGAATAGAAAATCGACGGACCCTCGTAACAATCGATACGCATAGCCATCGTTTCGACGTAATGATCGGTTTGTTCCGTATGAAATTGAAACGGCCCGATCGAAAAGGCTGCACCATCGCCAATGACTTCCCACGCAAATGTTGGTTCAAGGTTGCCTGGCATCAATTGTGCGATTGCGAGAGTTTCTTGGGTGCCATAGACCGGCAGATTTTCGAAGGCATATTGATATCGACCGGCCACATGGAAAACCGCAAGGTCGCTCCAATGATCGGCATGGGAATGGCTGAGCACGACCCCGGCCACAGAATCCAGCGGGAAGTGTTTCTGCAGATTGGCCAGACATCCCGGACCAAAGTCAACCAGCACATTGGTGTGGTCGTGACTGATCACATAGCCACTGCATGCGCAATCGCTGCCGGGATAACTCCCACTACACCCGAGAACTGTTAACTCCATATGGCAAAACCGTAGCCCTGTTCATGCGAAACTGTGGCGGTGAGGATTCAGGCAAGGGTTGAATACGCCATTAGAGCAATGGCGGAGTTGGCATTAGCGGGTGATGGACCGGTTGCCGCTGATGCTCTCGCGTCTGCACAAAACATCCCGCCGAAGTTCTTGCGCGGCATTATGACCGACCTCAAACGCGCTCGTTTGGTGTCATCGGCGCGCGGTCCTGAAGGTGGATTCACACTCACTCGGCCCGCTGAAGAGATTTCTCTTGGCGATATTTTCCGCGCTATCGACGGTCCATTGGCCACCGTCCGTGATCAAAGTTTGAGCGAACTGCATTACGAAGGCGCGGCCGAAACATTGCCTACGGTGTGGATGGCAGTACGCGCCACATTGCGGCGTGTTCTCGACGAAACCTCAATTGCGCAATTAGCAAGTGGTGACTTACCCGAGCATGTTCAAGCGCTAGCGGCGGACTACCAAAAGTCGACTAAAGAAAATCGTTCGAACGCAAGTAATCGATGATTTGATCAGCCGCTTGTTCGGCGCTCATCGTTTCGGTATCGATAGTTATCTCTGGCGCTTCCGGTTCTTCATACGGTGAATCAATTCCCGTGAAGTTCGAAAGTTCACCGCGCCGAGCCTTGGCATACAAACCTTTTGGATCGCGAGTTTCGGCGACGGCAAGCGGAGTGGACACGTAAATCTCGATGAATTCGCCTCCGCCAACGCGCTCACGCGCCATTCGACGTTCCGCCCTGAATGGCGAGATAAACGAAACCAAAACCAACAGACCGGCATCAACCATGAGGGCTGATACTTCCGATACGCGGCGTATGTTTTCGACTCGATCGGCATCGGTGAAGCCGAGATCTTTATTCAAACCATGACGAACATTGTCACCATCTAATAAATATGTATGGCGCCCAAGTTCGTACAACTTCTTTTCGACAATGTTGGCGATCGTTGACTTACCGGATCCAGAGAGACCGGTGAACCACAACACCGCTGGCCGTTGTGATTTTTGCAAGGCCCGTGCATCTTTGTTGATCTCTAATGCTTGCCAATGCACGTTGTCGCTCCGACGTAATGCGAAATGCAATAACCCGCAGGCGACCGTGCCATTGGTGAACTTGTCGATGAGAATAAATCCACCGGTATCGCGTGATTCAACGTAGGGATCGAAAGGAATCGGTCGATCCACATTCAAATTGCAAACGCCGATTTCATTTAATTCAAGCGTTTTGGCGGCAGATTGTTCGAGCGTATTGACGTTCACTTTGTATTTCGGTTGCGCCAAGGTGGCATTAACCGTGCGAGCACCAATCTTCAATAAATACGGGCGACCCGGAAGCATTTCCGCTTCCGACATCCAAATGATGTGCGCCTCAAACTGGTCGGCAACGGCCGGTGGCGAACTGGCGGCCGCCAAAATGTCACCACGGCTGATATCGATTTCATCAGTAAGCGACAAAGTGATCGATTGACCCGCGGCTGCTTGTTCAAGATCACCATCAAAAGTAACGATGCGCTCAACCGTGCTCTCGCGTCCACTGGGCAGGACACGCACTTTGTCACCCGGCCGCACCACGCCACTGGTGATTTCACCAGAGAATCCGCGGAAATCAAGATCCGGTCGATTCACCCACTGCACCGGCAGTCGGAATGGTTTGGCTTCAAGTTCACGATCAACTTCAACAGTTTCGAGATGACCAATCAGCGTGGGGCCGTGATACCACGGAGTGTTTTCACTGCGATCAGTGACGTTGTCGCCGCGTAACGCTGAAATCGGAATGGGCACAATATTGGTCAGCCCAATTTGCTCAGCAAAGGCTGTGTATTCAGAGACGATTGAATTGAACACGTCTTCTGAATAGTCGACAAGATCAAGTTTGTTGATCGCCAGCACGATATGTCGAATACCGATCAGCGACACCAAATAGGAATGGCGGCGCGTTTGCGTGAGCACACCCTGACGGGCATCAATCAAAATCACGGCGAGATCAGCGGTTGAAGCACCAGTGACCATATTGCGGGTGTACTGCTCATGACCGGGAGTGTCGGCCACAATGAACTTGCGCTTTTCGGTTGAAAAGAAACGATAAGCAACGTCAATCGTGATGCCTTGTTCGCGCTCGGCCGCTAAGCCATCAACGAGAAGGGCAAAGTCGAGTTCCCCACCTTGAGTGCCAACAACTTTGGAGTCTTGTTCGAGAGCCGCCAAGTGATCTTCGAAGACAAGTTTCGAGTCGTACAACATGCGCCCGATAAGCGTGCTTTTGCCATCATCGACGCTGCCGCAAGTAATGAAACGCAACATTGACTTGCGTTCGTGGCGTTCGAGATAGGCAACCACATTGGTTTCGAGGAGTTCATCCTGTGCGTGCGCCATTAGAAGTACCCCTCCTGCTTCTTCTTTTCCATCGAACCAGAAGAGTCGTGGTCGATAACGCGGCCTTGTCGTTCCGATGAAGTCGTGAGCAACATTTCTTGAATGATGCCTTCTAGCGTGTCGGCTTCCGATTCGATAGCGCCGGTGAGCGGATAACAACCCAAGGTGCGAAAACGCACGCTTTTCATTTGCGGAACTTCGCCCTCATAAAGCGGAAGGCGATCATCTTCCACCATGATGAGCGTTCCATCACGCTCCACTACCGGGCGTTTATCGGCGTAATACAACGGAACAATCGGAATGTTTTCCTTGTAGATGTATTGCCAAATGTCCAATTCCGTCCAATTCGAAATTGGAAAAACGCGCACACTTTCACCCGGATTTTTCCGAGCGTTATATAACTTCCATAGCTCAGGCCGCTGCTGTTTTGGATCCCAGCGATGCTGCGCCGAGCGAATACTGAACACCCGTTCCTTTGCTCGCGACTTTTCTTCGTCGCGACGAGCACCGCCAAACGCTAAATCAAAACCGTATTTGTCGAGTGCTTGTTTTAAGCCTTCGGTCTTCCACATGTCGGTATGTTTCGATGAGCCGTGATCCCAAGGATTGATTCCCAACTCAATACATTCCGGATTTTGGTGAACGAGCAATTCGAGACCATGCTCTTTACACGTCGCATCTCTGAATTCGTACATCGCACTGAACTTGAAGGTTGTGTCGACGTGCAAGAGCGGAAATGGCGGACGCGAGGGATAAAACGCTTTCAACGCCAACCGCAACATCACCGATGAATCCTTGCCAACGGAATACAACATGACAGGTCGTTCCGATTCCGAAACTGCTTCACGGAAGATTTGAATACTTTCCGCTTCCAGTCGCTGCAGATGCGTGAGCATGTTGTCCTTCTTTGTGGCCGATCTACAAGGGGTTAGCGCCAGAATCTCTCATTGAGATTTTCAATTATTACGACCGGAACAGTAGTAAATATGCATCGGGAAATCAATACCGCTACCGGCACTGGCTTCTCTAGTCGTCGGCTTCGTTTGGCCAGGAAACTTTGGTCACGTTGGCCAGTTCAGGACCCAAGAGACGCTGGCCGAGTTCTTTAAACCATTCGACATCGCCCGATGATTCAAAGCGATGCTCCCCCGCTTTCGCCGCTGAACTTTCAAGTCCGGCTTCAAGCAATAAGGAGCGCACGGCAAACGCAGTGGCGTCGGCAGAGTCAACTAACACCACGTCGGGGCCCATCACATCACCGATGGTGCGAGCCAAAAACGGATAATGAGTGCAACCGAGAAGTAGCGAATCAACTTTCGCGTTTTGCAATGGCGCTAAAAGCCGTTCCGCTAATACATGCACTTGTTCGCTATCGGTTTCACCCCGTTCAACAAATTCAACAAAGCCCGGGCAAGCCGCACAATGTAAGTCGATTGATGATGAGGCTTGCGCGACGGCACGTTGATACGCACCCGACCCGATTGTGCCCACCGTACCGATGACACCAACTCTTCCCGATCGCGTTGCTTCTAACACCGCGCGCGCACCTGGTTCGATAACTCCAATCACCGGCAGCGAAAATCTCTGCTGCAGATCTTCCAACGCCGCGGCTGAGGCTGTGTTGCACGCAACGATCATCAACTTCACATCATGTTCTTGCACCAGATGATCAGCGATTTCGAGGGCGAACTCACGCACTTCTTCCTGCGGGCGCGGTCCGTAGGGATAGCGACCGGTATCACCGAGATAGATCAAGTCTTCGTTCGGCAGTAAATCAATCAACGCTCGTGCCACGGTGAGTCCACCGAAACCACTGTCGAACATCCCAATCGGGCGCGAATCCACAGAATGAGGCTAGTTCTTAGAAGTAAATGATTCGTTCAGCCCTTGCGGTGACTTCATCAATGTCGTCGGTCCAAGCGCCCGTAGACAGATATTTCCATCCGCCGTCGCAGACAATGAACACGATGGTGCCGCTTTCAATGGAACTTGCAACGCGCACTGCACCAGCCAAAGCAGCACCAGCAGAGATACCGGAAAAGATTCCGCATTTTTCGGCCAGCAAACGCGTGAATTCAATTGATTCACGCGGACGCACAATGCGCTTCCCGTCTAACAGTTCGGGGCCGCCCCATTTTTCGTATACCGGTGGGATGTATCCCTCGTCGAGATTGCGCAAACCTTCAACGCTTTCACCGAGCGGAGGTTCGACGGCAAGAATTTTGATATCGGGATTTTGCTCTTTGAGATAGGTGCCAACACCCATCAACGTTCCTGACGTTCCTAAGCCAGCAACAAAGTGAGTGATCTCAGGAACATCGCGCCAAATTTCCGGACCGGTTGTTTCGTAATGAGCACGCGGATTGGCTTCGTTGGCGTATTGGTAAAGGAACGCCCACTCAGGATGTTCATCAGCCAATTCAATGGCACGACGCACCGCGCCATTGGAACCTTCGTTACCCGGCGACAAAATAATTTCGGCACCGAACACTTCGAGAAGTTGACGACGTTCAACCGAAACATTTTCGGGCAACACGATCTTGATGGGATATCCCTTAATGCGCGCAATCATCGCCAACGCAATGCCGGTATTTCCCGATGACGGTTCGATGATGGTTTTGCCCGGCGTAAGCGTTCCGTCAGCTTCGGCCTCTTGCACCATTGACAATGCAATTCGATCTTTTACCGAGCCGGCCGGATTCTGGCCTTCCATCTTTCCCAAAATGCGCACATTGGGATTGGGGCTGAGAACGGAAACGTCGACCATCGGCGTATTGCCGATCATGTCGAGAACAGAGGTGTACACAGCCATAGAAGCCTCTTGGGAGTGGGGGTAATAGTTTGGCCGACCGCCTAGGCAATTGTCGACCCAACAGGTCTGATTTTAGCCCCCCACCACCAAAACAGGCTCTTCGGTGATAATTCCTTCAATAATTCGGTACGACCGCAGCATCGGCTCACCCATTCGGAACGAGACAATCACGTAATGCCAGTCTGGATCGGGCGCCTGGGCGACATCGGTGGGCGACGGAAAAGGATCGGTATGGGTGTGGGAGTGCACCACTCCAACAATGGCGGCCCCTCGATCTTCGGCATCGCGATCGGCACGCAAGTGTGTTTTGGGGTCGATCGTATAAATACGACTCGAAGCGGCCACATTTTCGCTGCGATACCAACGATCAACCACACAGCGATCGCCATGTTGTTGGCCACCTAAAAGTCCGCACGCTTCGTCGGGCAGGCCGGCTAAAAGGTCGGAAAGTAGAAGTTCATGCACGCTTTTCGGCATCTCAAGCACCTAACAAGGTTACCGTTAAGACATGCCACGTATCTCTGTTCCCGAAGGGCAAGATCCACTTATCTACACCTGGGGCGTTGCGGCTCCCGATCTTTCTATTCCGGCCGCGCAATTTTCGGCGGCAGTGTATGAAAAGTCGACCTTGCCATTGCGCGAGTTTGAAGCGGCTCGCGTGCGCATCGCGCAAATTAATGATTGTCAGTTGTGTTTGAACTGGCGTTCGGCGGTTGATGCACCGGCCAAATCGGCCGAAGCCGACACCATCAACGAAGAGTTCTACGCCCATATTGGCGATTTGTCGTGGGATGGTTTTTCTACGCGAGAAAAACTGGCTCAAGATTTCGCCGACCGCTTTGCGCAAAATCATTTGTCGATGGACGATCAATTTTGGACGAATTTGCGCAATGCATTTAGCGATCCTGAAATTGTTGAACTGACTTTGTGTGTTGGCATGTGGGTGTCACAAGGTCGCATGAATCGCATTCTCGATATCGACGGCGGCTGCCGCATTCCCACACCCGATCATCACATCGGCGGATAGCAATGTCGGACGGGAAGAAAATTGTCGCGACGAATCGCGCTGCCCGTCACGAATTTTCGATCCTCGACACCATCGAAGCCGGGCTTGTTTTGCGCGGTTCGGAAGTGAAATCTTTACGTCAAGCGCAAGTGCAAATTAAAGATGCGTTCGTGCGTTTTGAAAAAGGTGAAGCGTGGTTACACGCCATGCATATTTCTCCTTGGTCAACCACGGCCCGCCATGACGCTGAAGATCCCGATCGCAAACGGAAACTTTTGCTGCACCAAAACGAAATCGAAAAGTGGCAAGCCCGTGTTGATATTGAACGCCTCACGATTGTTCCGCTTTCGCTCTATTTCTCTAATGGAAAAGCGAAGGTTGAATTGGGCTTAGCCAAAGGTCGCACGAAGGGCGATCGACGCCAAGCAATTGCGGAGCGGGAAGCCAAACGCGAAGCCGAACAAGCAATTGGTCGCGCTCGTAAACAGCAATAGCGATGGTCTTTTAAGAAATTTGTGTTTGCCGCTCGGCTTCACGCGCTGCGCCCACGGCAAACCCTCGCACCATCTTGGTCAACATTGCCGCCACACCTGGAACACGACAGTCGAACTCGCCTTTCCAAGAAATTTCCGTTCCGCCATTTGGTAAGGAACGCAAGTGCACATCGGCTCGGTAATTCGTCACCGGAACTGGCCCAGACAAAATCGTGTAGGCCAAATGTTGTGGCGCTTCATAGGACACGATCTGTTCACGCGATAAAGGACCCTTGGCCGCGCCCATCGACCGAATCGCACCGACACCTTCACGAACTTCGGTTCCTTCTACTTCCCAAAATGCGCGCGCAATTGATTTGTTCCATTCCGACCAGCGAGGCGCATCGGCAATAACAGCGAAAACGGTTTCAATCGGCGCCGTTGAAGTTTCCAAAATGTCATAGGTCTTATGCGCCATAACGTCTCCTTTAAAGGCCTAGGAATTGTCGCACTCTTCCGGTAGCATTGCGTTCCCATTAATTGGGACGATCACGGGGCTGATCGGTTTCGACGTCGGGACCGAAGTCTGGATCGTGCGACCGGAGTTGCCTCAGACTCCTAAAACAGGGGCAAAAAATCAACCGCCGATGAGCAGTTGACTCTCGCAGCCTGATCTATCAGGTCGTAGAGAGAAATCGTGACCAGTAATGGCGCACGGGGCCATCCCATCGCAGCCCGGCAACAGAAGCGAAGGGTGACAGTCGGAAAGACGAATGACGACGGGAAAGAACGTTGACATCGGAGAAAGATCCGGCGGCGGGCGTAAGCCCAGTTGACCCGGCAATGAGGTAGCCGCAAGCCTCAATCACGGGAATGGTCGTAGCGCGGACAGTCATCACCAGGCGGACGGGGGTTCGATTCCCCCCAGCTCCACCATTTCTATTGCGGTGTTACGCGTACCACCAAGGCTGACGACGCCCACGCCTCTAAACCGTCTTCAACGTTGCGATAGCGCTCAGCAATCTTTGAACGTTCAATTGCATCTTGCGGAAGTGCAACTACCTCAGCCGTTGCATCTAACTCGCGCTCCCCTAACCGCAATTTCACCGAAGGTTGTTTCCGCAAGTTCAACACCCAGTCGGCTTTGCCTGATGGTTCAGTGAAAAGCCAAACATGGTTTTCATCGCAGTGAAACCAAATCTCAATCGTATGAGGTTTGCCCGTCACTCTTCCGACAGTGGTGAGATAGCAATACTCATGGTTTTGCCAGTTTTCGAAGATATGACGTTCCGCCATATCGAAAGTGTAGGCACTGCAATCGAGCAATCGTCGAACGATTGCTATTCCAAATGGGCAAGTTGCAAATCAATCATTTCGTTTAAGAGCGACGCGTCAATTTTCCAATCGGTTGGAACCTTGAAAGTCTTTTTGTTGAGCGTGTAGTTAGCCAGTTTGGGTTTCAACTCGGATAGCACCTCAGCATTAAAGGGCGCTAACAATATGTGATTTTTATGCGCCGACGCTCCGAACAAATATTTCTTGCCGTATTTCAACATCGGTTGGTTCCAGGCAATAACTAATTCGAGGTCTTTGTGCTTCTTGGTGATCGCCGAGAAAATAGCGCGCATTGTCTTTTGCGTTGTCGCATCAAGAACTTTGAAATAGTCCTCCGCCGTCGCAAATCGTTTTGTTGTTGATGAACCACGCGCATACATCACCAAAGCATTCGCATGGGCCTGGCTAAATCCATGCTGGTTACGCAAATAGGAAATTTGCTCCTCGTATTTCGTGCCGCCCTCTTTGGCCAATAACTTCAGCCAATACGCCGCGGGTTTGCCATGCTTTTTTTCGATTGCCGGGAAGTGGCTTTCACGATCAGCTGACGTTGCCATTGCAAAAGACTACGCCGCTACGACGAACGCATTTTCCGCTCTTTGCGAAGAATCAGCCGTGTCTGTTCTAACACGACGCCCAACGAATACATGACCGATGAAAAGCCGATACCAATTACCGTCTCTGCTGACGCATACGAGATGCGCACACCCCAAAGCGGTTCTTCCGTGCCGAAATCTGACACCGACACTGACGTTGGTCCGATTGTCAGCATCAAGTAGACACCGATGCATGTCACGATGAACAAAATCGCGCTCAAGAATTTCAGCAATTTCGCGAGCGAACGCGGCGGCAGGAATTCGAAGTCACTGAATTCAACATCCCCATGTGGCAAATTCGACATTTCCCACCAATACCTTTCAAATCAATCATTGCTTTTGCCCAAACCGATGAACACGGCTTGGTACGTTGCTGAGATTACAAATCGATCAGAGTGAAAACGGATAACGAGAAGTTCCGAAAAGAGAATTGAAAAGTCTTCAGTTCGTCAGGCGCGTCCTAACGAACTTTCGACCGAGCATTCACTAAACGAAGTCAAGAACGGCGACTCAGGATCGATGCCGACCAGTGTGGCCAAGCGGGCGGGAACACCGGCTGCGGGCCACCGTCAATAACTCACCGCAGCGCTCGGTCTTATTGAATTCCACCACTCGATAATTCGATCGCTCACGACGATCAAGACGAGTAACGACGACGTCGATTGGTGAGACGTCCACGTTATCTTCGGCGTTCTTTTGCAGTTGCTTTAACACCGCTGCAGCATCTGCGGTGCCGAGTTGGTAAAGGAAGTAACTGGCCTTCACTCCCATGTCCTGCAACTTCTGTAAGTCGGCGTCATCTGCAGGGAACGGCGAATAGTCCCAGCCATACACGGAGAATTTCCGCAGGGTTTCTCCAATAATCGTCTGCGAATTCATATATTCGGCATCGAAGTATGGCTGCATCATTTTCTGACACGCCTCGACACAACTAAAAGGAGTCTCGGCGACAGCCAACAATTCGAAACGGCCGTTCTTTAATCGCAAGGCAACTGCAACCCGGGCTCGAATGTCAACAATCGTGATCGACGGGAGGCCGGCAACGAGTGAAGCGCGGTGATCGGGATTAATGCGCAACTCCGATATTGCATTAACAACTAATCGTTGACGCGCCAAATTCAACCGGCGTAATCCATCACGAAAGGTTTTAGTAACAACAACGGTCGCAACTGAGTTTGATGACGACATTAAAAACCACCGAATTGATTGTCGTCGTCAGTTACCAAACGAAAGTCCGGACGCAAGTTGAACTCACGGAGTAAGTCGTTGAAGTCCTGCATCGTTTGATCGTCTAATGCTTTGTCGAGATATCGATCGTGCAACAATTTTGAAACGCGATGCAGTTCGCCAACTGCATCATCAAGTCGTTCGAGTGAATCCATAATCGCAGCGAGACGCTCGTGGCTTGTGAGATAGACACGGGCATTCTCAGCTTGTGACACCAGCCATGACACACCGTTTTGGGAAGCAATTGAAATCGAAATTTTCTTACTTTGCATGGGCCTATGTTAGGAAATATAACAATGCCTCTTGAGTCACCTTTCTAGATAGATCACAAATTTTTACGCCCAAAATCGAAGAAAACTGCGGGTCAACTCGGCATAAAAAATTCGGGGCGTTAACAATTTTTAGATACGGCGACGAAAGACGTTATCGATATGAGCATCGAATTCTTGTTCCGTGATCTCACCGGCACGCATTCGGTCGCGTAAAGAAAAAGTTTGCTGAATCTTTTCTTTCGCCATCGCGAGTGAAAGTTTTCCCTCTAAAAATGCGGCCGAAACTGCACATTCAAACTGTCCGCAAGCGCTTGGACGGTGCAACGAAAAGATTGTGCACTGCCCTTCACCTAATGCCGGACATGGCAATGCAAAAACTGGAGGGTCAGCAGCAAAAAGAACTTCGACGCCTAAACCGAGTAAAGGCATTCCCAAGTCACTCTCATCGCGTACAGCAAGATGGGTGACAACCGTTCCGTCACAACACAGACCGCATCCAATACAAGGTGAGTCGGTCATAACTTGGGAACGCCTGCGGTTTGCCCTCCGTCCACCACTAATTCTGCGCCCGTCATCCACGCTGAATCATCGCTAGCAAGGAACACCGCTACCGCCGCGATATCGCTTGGCTCACCAATTCGGCCAAGAGGAAGTCCTTGGGCCAGATGCTCTTCATGCTCGTCAACAACATACGAAATCATGGGCGTGCGAATAACACCGGGAAAAATCGCGTTCACGCGAATGTTCTTCGACGCCAAGTCAAGGGCAGCCGATCGAGAGAATCCTCGTAGCGCGAACTTCGACGATGAATAAGCACTAGCGCGCTGTTGGCCGGCCAGACCACTTAATGACGACACATTAATTATGGAAGAGCCAGGCGGCATATGAGGCACAACTGCTTGGAGCCCATGAAACGCGCCAAATAAGTTGACGTTCATTACGTTTTGGAATTCATTGAACGTGAGATCTTCAACGTTGGCATAACTCAACACACCTGCGTTGTTCACCAATACATCAATCTTTCCATGTTCTTGAACAACTTCGTCGACGACGATTTTCCATTTATGCGGATCGGTGACGTCTAATTGTTGATCCGCTTCAGTTGAAATATCGGTGCCAATGACAATGGCGCCTTCACTCCGGAATGCGTCAACTTCGCTTTTGCCTTGGCCGCTGGCCGCGCCAGTGATGATCGCAACTTTTCCGGCTAATCGTCCCGACATCGCATCCCCCTTCACGTTCAACTGTTCCGATCTACACTACGGACCGCAAGGGGGAAACATGGCGATTCGTCCACATCACATTGGAATCTGCGTTACTGACCTTGAAGCATCACTGCGCTTTTGGGTTGACGGAATGGGATTTAACACCACCATGGTCACCGAGGTCGGCAATGAATGGGGGCGTGCTTTGGAAGTTCCCGGTGAAGTTCAGTGCACCGCGCACTTTTTGGAAAAAGATGGCTTCGAATTTGAACTTCTTCATTACCGCTCTCCGGGGTCCTTCGGCGAGGCCTCAGCGAATCGAAACCACATCGGATTCACCCATTTGGCTGTCTACGTCGATGACTTGGACAAAGAAATTGAGCATCTCGTCTCTTGCGGCGGCACCGTTCTTTCCGATACCCGCACCAAGATCGGCGAAGGCGCATATTCGATGGAGTTGGTGTTTTTGGCTGATCCCAATGGGGTTCGAGTGGAACTCATGAAGGCCGGCGAATAGCACCGCTTATGGTCCCCAATCCGCAGTGCCCCAACGCCTAGCGTTTAGAGGGTGAGTGGAGCAGCAACTTTCTTTTCGTTAATTACCGGTCTGGTTGTGATCGGTGCTGGTGGTTTTGATTTCACCGATCCGCCGAAGACCGTGCAGTTAATGCGGCGTCTGGGCTATCGCTATGGATTCCACCGATTTTTAGGTTTGGTCAAAATCCTGGGTGGCCTTGGTTTGCTCATTGGCTTGGCCATTACCCCAATAGGCATCTTGGCTGCTTTAGGCCTTTGTATTTATTTTGTGCTGGCCGTTCGTGCCCACGCCCGACTTGGTGATCCGGGACAAGAATCAATTCCCGCTGCCGCTCTTTTCATGTTGAGCGCTCTTTCATTACTCACAATCATTCTCTCATAATCGTTTTTACGAAATGACTTGAGAACGAAAAAAGGCCCCGACCGAAGTCGGGGCCTTTTCAATTCGTTCATCCTGCCTTTGAAAGTTGCGCTGCGGCACGTTCGAGGGCCTGATTCGGATTTGCCGGCAGTTCGGTTAACGGCTCAGCGATTTCTGCCACCGTGGGACCGTACTTATCGGCGTAAGGCTGCAACGCTTTCATATCGAAGTTGTAGAACTCCGCGGCGTTACCAGCAAGGATTTGTTGGATTTGTTCAGGCTTGAGATGACCCATGACCTGACGGATGTGTTCACGAGTGAACGGATGCGTACCTTCCTCATGCGGATAGTCGCTTCCCCACATCATCTTTTCGATTCCAACAACTTCGAGACCAGCTTTGATATCGGCCGGCGTCGGTTGGCTAATTCCCACCCAACAGCTCTGGTGGAAGTACTCGGATGCCGAACGAGGAGGAATGGTTTCACCTTCGAAACGCATTTCGCCCACTTTTTGTGAACGCATACCGTTCAACAATCCGTCCATGCTTTCCAAAAGCGGCGGAATCCACGCGCAGCCGGTTTCCGTAATGGCGAACTTCAACTTCGGATGCTTTTCAAAAACACCCGCCAACACCATGTGCACTAACGGACGCTGTGAGTAATAAGGAATCTCGAGGAAATGCACTAACGGCATAGCGGGAGCCGGTTCATACTTCGGACCACCGGTGCCCGAGTGCGCATTCACCGGAATGTTGTTTTCGGCGCAAGCGGCCCACAACTCGTCATAGTCCGGGTGGTAAAGCGGCTTGATCCATGTTGCTGTCGGAGGAACGGCGCCAATCAAGACACCGCCACGAAGACCGTTTTCTTTGCACCAAAGTGCATCAGCAATTGCATCGTCAACATTGTTCAAAAAGATTTGACCAATACCGGCGCGACGTTCGGGCGCCTTGTTGACGTAGTCGACCATCCAACGGTTATGCGCCTGAATGCCAGCATGACGATGTTCGTATTCATCATCAGTTGGCGGTTGCGCGAAGAGCACGAAGTTCGGGAAGAACGGAGGAACGGTGTTGGGGTAAATAACTTCCGCTACAACACCATCTTCGAACTGATCTTCATTGCGTCGATCGTTATCCCAGTTACGGACACGAAGATCAGTATCTTTCAGATCCTTAAATGGGTTCTTGTACTTGTTACGCCACGCATCAAAATCGTCGCGGTACTTAGGATCAAGAAACTCGCGATATTGAGCATGACTGCCGCCGGCATGTGTATCCGACGAGATGATCACATAATGATGATCGGGACCGAGCATCGTGTTCTCCTTCTCCTAGCGGTGCGAAACACCTCTAGACCTCGTGGCCATGAAGCCATGTATCTGAATGGCCGTTTGGCTGACCCGAATGCCGGATCGGTCTGGCGGCCTGAGTCCTTTGCCAAGAACTCTTGACTCGATCATAACTGAAACAACACCGCCCATCTCGCATCGGGGCCAAAATTTTTTGCCGCCTCGGCGACAGTCGACCGCAGACCGCTGGAAAAGTAGGTATGGCCCTACAAACCCTTGGGGCGATTCATATAACGGCCCTCGGTGGGGCTGTAGAACCAGCCTCCCCCAGCCTTCGTTCCGCCATCCGTGGGAATGTTGTGACCGGTCACGAAAGCCGACAAGTCGGAGGCCAAAAACAGCGCTACTCGTGCCTGATCCTCGGGCCAGCCCATCCGTCCCACCGGCGCCCATGACGGCCACAAATGCTCATACCCCACTGATGTTCCGATGTAATCAACCTGGGATGTTTGCGTGAGATCAGGACCAATACCGTTCACTCGTACGCCGTAACGACCCACACCTACCGCGAGATCAGTTGTGAATTTCGCCGTTGCAGCTTTCAGCGCGCCATAAACCGGATCACCGGGATAGCCACGCATCGCTTCCACCGAATGGAAATTCACAATCGAACCGCCGCCACCTTCAATCATTGATTCCAAAAACACGCGCGTCACCGCTAGAGCCGGCCAGAAATTGAAATCGAATTGATGCTTCCATGATTCGGGCGAAGACTCGCGATAGCGCACCATCGGGCGATAGTCACCGACATTGTTGATCAACACTTGAATATGCGTGTGTTCATCCAGCACTGCGGTCGCGACGTCATTGAGTTGATTCCAATCGCGCACATCACATTGCCGAAACGTCGCTCGGCCGCCAGCCGCTCGAATCGCACTGGCAGTCGCTTCGCCGGATTCACCGTTGATTTCGAGAATCTCAACAATTGCGCCATGCTCAGCAAATAATCGGGAGATCGCTCCCCCAATGCCATCGCCACCACCAGTAACAACTGCGACGCGTCCGTCTAAGAGACGAGACCAATCGGGAATTTCCGGAGGTAATGGATACGGGTTCTGCGCGTCAGTCATGCCCCCATACTGGCACTCTGATTGCTCACCCGCACTCAGGTTGTGCGCGATGAATTCTGCTGGTGAAAGTTACGCAAACACCGGTGGCTTGAACGAATGAGCGCGCTCGGTCTGTCGAATCCACGGGAATCGGTAAGGCTCAAGACCAGGCACGACAACGCGCACGACGGAAATTTCAAACTGCTTTCCTAATTCCAATTCACGGGCAAAGGCATACTCGATGCCTAAGCGACGTAAACCATCAAGCAACTGCTGCACGTCTCCATGAAAGAAACCAGTGGAACGATCAGGGATGTCGTTCACCGACACCATGCGCTTGGGAATATCAAATGC
>JBEGMF010000002.1:0-5339 GCA_041183205.1 Actinomycetota bacterium
TGGTGTGGGCGCAAAGACCGTGAGGTGCAATGAAGCGGAAAATCGCATCAGTGGTGACCACCGCAAAAGCGGCAGTACCTGAAGGCACCGGTGTCGTTGGTGCTGGCCTCGTTGTGGCTGCACTTTGCGGTTACATCTTTGTTGTCATCGCATTGAACGCCCTCGATGGTGATGCCAAAGCCGCCTTTTCCGCTTTTTGGGCAGTGGTGTTTGTTATTGGTCCGGGTTTCTTTCTTCCCCTTGAGCAAGAAGTGGGACGAGCCCTTGCTCATCGACGAGTGCAACAACAAGGTGGTCGACCGGTTGTTGCGCGGGCGGCCCAAATTGGTGGCGCCATCACGGTTGTTTTAATCATCGCCACCTTGGCGCTTTCCGGTGTTCTTGGCGAACACCTCTTTAATGGCTACACCTTCCTTTCGGTCGCACTCGCTGCCAGCCTCATTGGCTTTTTGGCCGCACATTTATCCCGTGGTGTGTTAGCCGGTGAAGGACGATTCCGTCCTTATGGCGAACTCATTGGTCTTGATGCTGTTCTGCGCCTTGTTTTAGTTATCGCACTTGTCGTGATCGGTGTTTCAACGCCCGGTTGGATTGGCATGTGCATCGCCGTATCTCCGTTGTTGGCCTTACCCATTGCATTGCGTTCGCAACGCAAGTTGTTACAACCTGGTCCACCGGCACCGGTTTCTGAATTAAGCGTCAATATCGGTTGGTTGTTAGCGGCATCGGTGTTCATGCAGGCTCTTGCCTATTCACCGCTTTTAGGTATCAACATTTTGGGCGGCGATAGCGAAACCGAAATTGTTGCTGGTTTTGCTTCGGCATTCTTTATTGCTCGCGTTCCGGTGTTGGCCTATCAATCAGTACAAGGAACGTTGTTGCCGAAGTTGGCTGGATTAGCGGGATCAGGTCGTCATGATGAATTTCGTCGTGGCATGACGCGACTGTTAACGGTAGTGACTGTCATCGGTGTTGTTGGTGCCGTAGGTGCATTCTTCGTTGGCGTACCGGTGGGCGAAAAACTGTTTAACGATTTCACTATGGGTGCCGGTGGCTTAGCGCTTCTTACTGCAGGTAGCGGCGCATTTATTTTTGCGCTCACATTGGCCCAAGCATTGATGGCATTAGGCGCGCATCGATTAACAGCAGTGAGTTGGGGAGTGGGCCTCATCATTGCGGTTGCGGTCATGGTTCCGATTTCCGATTTGGAATTGCGCGTCGATTTGGGCTTTTTAGTTGGTTGTATCGCCGCGGCCATCGTGATGGGAATCGGCTTGCAGCGTCGTCAACGCCAAATCGCCGATGGATCAATTGGCAATCTCATCACCGCCATTGAACAAGACCCCATCGAGTTGTAATTGGCAGGAACTGCATGACAGAGACAACGGCAAAGCGCTGCTACCGTCGTGGTGTGCGTTTTCCGGGTTCGGCCGCTGTAGGGACGATTTATCGACGAAGTAATGAGATTTGGGCATACCGGAATCTCACCTACAACCTTGCCCAGCGAGAACTCAAAGTTCGCTACAAAAAGAGCCTGCTGGGTTGGCTTTGGTCGCTCATCAACCCTCTTTCCATGTTGTTCATTTACACCGTGGTGTTCGGCGTCTTTTTAAAGGGCGATCCACCGGCAATGGGCAACGACAACATTCGCTTTTTCGCTAGCCCCAAGGTGTACGGGCTGTATTTGTTTTCCGGTCTTTATGTTTGGAACTACTTCAACGGCACAGTGCAAGGCGCCATCGATTCGCTGAAAAATTCGGGTCACCTTATGAACAAGGTGTACTTCCCGCCGGAATGTCCGGTGATTGCCACCACCGCCACTGTTGCATTGCAGGCCTTCATCGAAGGTGGCTTATTGGCCATCATCATGATCTTGATTGGCAATGTCGGTTGGACATTCCTTTTGTTCCCCGTCATTTTGGTGTTCACCGGCATGTTCGCCGTTGGCATCGGTATGGCGTTGAGCGTGTACAACGTGTACTACCGCGATGTTGGTTATCTCGTTGGTATTGGCATGAACTTGTTGTTCTATGCCACACCCATTATTTACCCAATCTCATTGGTGCCCACCGAAGCGTGGGGATTGCCGTTGCAAAAGATCATGTCGTTCAATCCGGTCTACCGGTTTGTGCTGATCTCTCGTGATGCGTTCTACACGTTGGAATGGCCCACACTGTGGACGCTCGTCACTGTGGTTATTGGATCGTTACTGGTGTTTTTCGCAGGTTGGAAGTTGTTCTTGCGTAAAGCCCGCAACATCACCGAGGAGTTGTGATGGCTGCGATCGATGTTGAAAACGTTTCCAAGCGGTTCCGTCTTTATCAAGACCGTCCGGGAAGTGTAAAAGAACTGGCCACGAAACGAGGCCGCAAACGCTACGAAGAATTTTGGGCGTTACGCGATGTTTCGGTTTCGGTTGATGAAGGTTCGATGTATGGCTTAATCGGCCATAACGGTTGCGGTAAGTCCACGTTGTTGCGCGTGATGGCCGGTATCTATCGCCCAACTTCAGGAACGGCGCGCTCAGCCGGCCGCATCTCGGCACTATTGGAATTAGGCGCGGGTTTCCATCCCGATTTAACGGGACGGGAAAACGTCTTTTTAAATGCGTCGATTTTGGGCTTAGGCCGCAAAGAAACCGAACGTCTTTTCGACAACATCGTTGATTTCTCTGGTCTTGCTCGTTTTATTGATAGCCCCGTGAAGCATTATTCGAGCGGCATGTTTGTGCGTCTCGGCTTTTCGGTGGCTGTGCATGTTGAGCCCCGCATTTTGTTAGTCGATGAAGTTGTTGCCGTCGGTGACGAAGAGTTCCAACGCCGCTGTTTCGATCATCTCGCTTCTATGCGCGCTGATGGTGTGACCATTGTGTTGGTAACACACAGTTTGAATTTGGTGGGCACGATGTGCGACACCGTGACATGGATGGATCACGGCGTGGTGCAAGCCACCGGTGAACCACTAGAAGTTTGCGGTTTGTATCTCGATGCGGTGAATCAAAAAGAAGATCGCGTGGCCGAAGCGGTGGAAATTTATGTACCCACCGACGAATTCGTGATTGAACGCATTGAACTTTTAGATAACAACGGTCGGGAAGTGTCGTTCGGTCAACCCGGGCATCCGCTCACCATGCGATTCCACTGGCGCAGTAGTCGCGCCATTGCTGAACCGATGATTTCGGTGCAGTTCTCACTGGAAAATCGTCAGCATGTGGCCACCATTACTCAACAACACATTCCTGATGCGCAATTGGGTGCGGCCACCGGATCGTTCGACTATGTCATTGACGAACTGCGCTTAGCGCCGGCGGCGTACAAAGTTGGCATCACCACCTATGACCGCGGTGAACGTCTTTCGCATGAAGAAGACATCACAACATTTTGGGTGCGCGCCTCAGATCATCCGGTGTACGGCATTGTCGATCTCGGCGGCGAACTGCGCTAACGATTTTCGGTAAAGGCATCCAACAGCACACGGGCTGCTTTGGTGGGTGCCATTTCACCGTTGGAAACTTTCGCTTCGGTTTGGTGAATCATGTTGGCAATCGACGCATCGGCACGGAAACGATCCATCAAGGTGTCGCCAATTTCCGACCACATCCACGCCGTTGCTTGATCGGCACGACTCGTGGCCAGTTCGCCCGATGCGGTCACAGCGACCATGAACTTTTCGACCTCGTGCCATATCTCGCTAATGCCATCGCCCACAAGGGCCGAACAGGCCAAAACCTCGGTGGACCAGGCATCCCATTTGGGGCGTAAAAGATGCACTGCGTTGGCGTAATCGGCCCGTGTACGGCCCGCAGCGGCCGCTAAATCGCCATCAGCCTTGTTGACCACCACTAAATCGGCCAATTCCATAATGCCGCGCTTAATGCCTTGTAATTCATCGCCGCCACCGGGGGAGACAAGCAACGTGAAGATGTCGACCATATCGGCCACGGCCACTTCACTTTGTCCCACGCCAATTGTTTCGACGATGATCACATCGAACCCAGCCGCTTCGCATAACAACATTGCTTCGCGGGTGCGACGAGCCACACCACCAAGTTGTGTGCCACCGGGAGTGGGGCGCACAAATGCTTCGGGTCGATTCACTAAATCAATCATGCGCGTTTTATCGCCGAGGATGGAACCGCCTGAACGACGTGATGATGGATCAACCGCTAAGACCGCTAAACGATGTCCGGCGTTAATGATGGTGTTACCAAACGCTTCGATGAATGTTGATTTACCAACACCGGGCGGACCAGAAATGCCAATACGAATTGATGAACCCGTTTTGGCTAAGACCGATTCCAAAATTTCTTCGGCTGTTTGACGATGATCAGCGCGCGTTGATTCGGCCAAGGTGATGGCCCGCGCCAAAGCGCGTCGTTCGCCGTTAACTAGCCCTGCGGCTAAGGAAGCGGCATCATCGCTCACGATTTAGCGTTTCTCGGAAATGAGTGCCAAAACTTTGCGGGCAGCAGTGGGGATGTTGGTGCCCGGTCCGAAGATGGCGGCCACACCAGCAGCGGTGAGTTCGTCGTAATCCTGCGGAGGAATAACACCACCACACACCACAAGAACATTTTCCGCACCGGCTTTTTTCAACTCTTCTAACAACATCGGTACGAGAGTTTTATGACCGGCTGCTTGTGAAGAAACACCAACAACATGCACATCGTTTTCAACGGCGTCACGCGCGGCTTCGGCGGGAGTTTGGAACAACGGTCCCATATCAACATCGAAACCGAGATCAGCAAATGCAGTAGCGATAACTTTGGCGCCACGGTCGTGACCGTCTTGACCCATCTTCACTACCAACATGCGCGGTCGGCGACCTTCCGCTTTTGCGAATTGTTCGATTTCACTTTGCAGTGCAGCGAAATCTTCATCACCTTCATAGGCCTTGCCGTACACACCAGCAATGGTACGGATTTCTGCCTTATGACGGCCGAATACTGCTTCCATCGCATCGGAAATCTCACCGAGAGTGGCGCGGGCACGAGCTGCTTCGACGGCCAATTCCAGCAAGTTGCCGCCACTGGCGGCGCCTTCTTGCAGCGCACCGAGGGCAGCCGCACAGGCTTTGTCGTCACGGTTGGCACGTACTTTGGCCAACTTCGACAACTGCTCTTCGCGCACCTTGGTGTTATCGATGTTGAGAACATCAACCATTTCGACATTGTCGGGAACGTATTTGTTGACGCCCACCACAATGTCTTCACGACGATCGATGCGTGCTTGTTTGCGAGCGGCCGATTCTTCAATACGCAACTTCGGCATACCCGATTCAACGGCTTTGGTCATGCCGCCGAGCGATTCCACTTCTTGAATAAGCGCCCAGGCTTCATC
>JBEGMF010000003.1:0-16067 GCA_041183205.1 Actinomycetota bacterium
TTGTGAACCACCTGGGGCCTAGCGAGACCTAGACGCTCGGCAATCTCAGGCGCACCTACGAGCAGGTCAGGGTCAATCTTCCTCTTGTCCATAAATGAATCGTAGATATTTATTGTTTTCAGGTTGGTGATGGTTGTACTCAGCCCTATATTGATTACGAAAATACTCACTTATCTTGAAAGGAAGTTCGTATGAAATCTGATGTTTCAGGTTCAGCAATGCCCGACGTTTCAGTGTCGGGAGTGATTGGTCCGGTGGCGGTTGAGTCGTTACCGCCGAAGGTTTGTCGTTCTCGGCGTGTCGGGTTGGGTGTTTGGTCGGCGCGTTTGGCGTTGGCGCGTTCGAAACCGGGGGTTTGGTTTCGGACATCGACTCCAATGACTCGTTCGACGGCGTCGCAGGTGGCGTCTGATTTGCGTTGTTCGTTTCGGCGTCGTTTGGGATCGATTCGGGTTTCTAGTGTGTTGGCTGGTGAGCGCTGGGAAGCCGAGTATGGCAATGATTTGTCTGATACGGAACATGGCAAACCCCCGACTTTGCAGGCATCTCTCCCAAACTCAGAAACGCCACCACACAAATCCGTCACAACTCAACAGATACTGAAATCGCAAACAACACACCACGAACACGAGCCCTGCGAGTAACACCCGAAACCGACAAATCCTTCGATCGTTACTACGGACTACGCGAAGACACCGAATCAATGCATCACCAACTAAGAACAACCATGACAAACCGGCGAGCACGCTCGGTCGGACGACACCGCCAACTCTTCGAATTCATCGGCTACCAAATCGCCCTCGCCACCAAAACACTGCCCGCATGGCACCACCGAACCGGATCAGACATCTCACGATGGTTCGGCCAGTGGAAACCACCCAACCACACAACAAAAAACGCCGCCTAAACACAAAAGCCACCCGAAACAAACAAACGGGTGGCATCAACGCGCCCAAAACACCGCCAAAAACGTAAATAAATCTAAACGAACAAATATCCAACCAACAGACCCGAACTACCCTCAAAACATGGCCACCGGACCAACGCGCGCCAATTACGCGCCACAATTCGCGCCATCCCCGCCCTCGTAGCTCAGGGGAGAGAGCATCGGTTTCCTAAACCGTGAGCGTAGGTTCGAGTCCTACCGGGGGCACCACCAACATTTCATCCATCGATAGCGCAACGCCTCAGTGCCTGCATCGCATCGAAAACATCGCAATTAACTGAAAATTTTCACGCCTAAACGTTTTTTGGTGAACCGATTATTTGACGTTATTGCGCATCGGACCAAGCCTCTTTTCTCCGCCGTTGTCGAAAAATTCGGCGTCAACAAGGAGTGCACCAATGACCGATTCATCTTCTTGCCCATTCCACGAAAACGGCACCACCAACGCTGATTGGTGGCCCGATCAACTCGATCTTGCGCGCCTTAATGAACAACCAAATGTTATGGACGCGTCATTTAATTACGCGCAAGCGTTTGCCATGCTCGATCTCGTTGAAGTGAAAAAAGACATCGAACATGTAATGACAACATCGCAAGCATGGTGGCCGGCCGATTACGGACATTACGGTCCGCTTTTTGTACGCATGGCGTGGCATAGCGCTGGCACCTATCGCATTAGTGATGGTCGCGGCGGCGCGGGACAAGGCATGCAACGTTTCGCGCCCCTTAACAGTTGGCCCGACAACGCCAATCTCGATAAAGCCCGTCGATTGTTATGGCCGGTGAAACAAAAATATGGCCGCGCACTTTCGTGGGCTGATCTCATGATTTTGGCCGGCAACGTCGCCATCGAATCAATGGGCGGCAAAACATTTGGTTTCGCTGGTGGTCGTGAAGATGTGTGGCATGCCGACGACACCTATTGGGGTTCGGAAACGCAATGGCTCGCCGATGAGCGCTATCGCGAAAATCGTCAACTCAACGAACCTCTCGGTGCAGTGCAAATGGGATTGATTTATGTCAATCCCGAAGGTCCGAACGGAAATGCCGATCCGCTCGCCGCCGCGCAAGATATTCGCGAAACATTTCGTCGTATGGCAATGGATGACATTGAAACAGTTGCGTTAATCGCGGGCGGACACACATTTGGTAAAGCGCATGGCGCCGCGCCTGATTCGCATGTTGGTCCCGAACCGGAAGGTGCCGACATCGAACAACAAGGTTTCGGTTGGAAAAACGATTTCAATTCTGGTGTTGGCGCCGATGCCATTACGAGTGGTTTAGAAGGAGCGTGGACCTACAACCCCATTCGTTGGGATAACGATTTTTTCGACATCTTGTTTGGATACGACTGGGAACTCACCACCAGTCCCGCCGGCGCCCAACAATGGACACCAAAACAATCCGCGGCGCAAAACACCGTGCCCGACGCGCACCGCAGCGATATTCGTCATGCGCCAATGATGTTGACCACCGATCTAGCGCTTCGTTTCGATCCGGCCTACGAAAAAATCTCACGCGAATTTCACGCCAATCCGCAAGCGTTTGCTGATGCTTTTGCCAAAGCGTGGTTCAAACTCACGCACCGCGATATGGGTCCGTATTGTCGCGGTGTTGGCAATGAGGTTCCTGCCGAACCTCAAATTTGGCAAGACCCTGTTCCGCAACAAGATGGCCCACTAATCGACGATCAGGATCGCGCCGAACTGGCATCGGCCATTCGTCTTGCTATTTCTTCCGGAAAGTTTCGCATTCGTGATGCGGTGTGGACGGCGTGGGCGTCGGCGGCAACATTTCGTTGCACCGATAAGCGTGGTGGTGCCAACGGTGCACGCATCGCATTAGAGCCACAAAATTCATGGACCGCTAATGATCCCAACACCATTCGCACAGTCATTGATGAATTGCGCGCGCTGCAATCACTGTTCAACAACGCAGCCGAAAGTCGCCTAAGCCGCGCAAAAGTTTCACTGGCTGATCTCATTGTGTTAGCCGGCACAACTGCAATCGAGTTAGCAACCAACAACGGAACAACAACCGTAAAAGCAGATTTCACAGCCGGTCGCACCGATGCCACTGCCGAACAAACCGATAGCGAATCGTTTGCTGTTTTGGAACCGCTCTTTGATGGTTTCCGTAATTATGTGAAACCCAATCTCGGTGTGCGCCCCGAAGTTCTGTTAATTGAAAAAGCGGCGCTGCTCGGTGTGACTGCACAAGAAATGACCGCACTTATTGGCGGCTTGCGCAGTCTCGGCGTCACGGCCCCCGGCACGGCCGATGGTGTGCTCACCACTAACCCAGGCAAATTGAACAACGATTTTTTCGTCAACTTGCTCGATATTGATATTGCCTGGGAACCAATTGACGCCGCCAAAGAACGATTCAGTGGGACGAGCCGCACAACTGGTCAACAAAAGTTCACTGCCACTCGAGTTGATCTGGCTTTCGGATCGCATTCACTATTGCGCGCCCTATGCGAGGTGTACGCCGCCGATGACGGAAACGAAAAATTCATCAGCGATTTCATCAACGCTTGGAACAAGGTGATGAACGCTGATCGCTTCGATCTTTAATCACGCCGCAACGGGCATGGCACCATCTTCGTGTGCCGGTTGCGGTTCGCCTTCACCTTTGCGCAACAACAACATGCCAATGAACGTCATCGCCAAAATGGCGGCGGCAGCAAGAAACATCGTCGTGCGGAACGCGTCGCCATACGACACCACCGCATCGGCCAACGCTTGTTGACCAAGTGATGTAGTGGGCTGCGTGCCTTGGGAGGCATAAGTGGTCACCGCATCCAAACCAGTGGAGATCTGATTGGCCGGTACGCCGGCGGCGGTGAGTTTGTCCACCACACCGCCGGTGGTGAATTTGTCTACTAATACTGTCGAGAGCGAAAAGCCGAGCGTGAAGAAGAACTGTCCCACGGTGGTGCGGGCAGAAGAAACCGGACCGAGATATTTCGCCGGCGCTTCTCGCAAGATGAGATTGCCGAACGGCACCGCCGCTACCACGATGCCGGCGCCGCCAATAATCAATCCCGGTAAGAACCCAATCAAACTTCCCGACGAATGGAAGATGCCAAGTAGCACCATGCCCGCGGCCGTCATCACACCGGCAATAGCGCCCGCGGTGCGGTTCGACATTCCTTTGGCCATCACTCGACCGGTGACAACGCCCGAAACAATGCCGGCAATCATTAACGGCAATTGCCACAACGAAACTTCCGATGTTTTCAAACCGTTGATGTACTGCCACAAGTTCGTAACTTGCAAGAACGTTACCGAGTTACCGAAGTTGTAAATGAATCCAAAACATAACGCCGCAATAAACACTGGCGATTTAAATAACTCCATCGGAAAGAAGTGTCCGCTATAGCGCGATTCCCAAATGGCGAACGCAGCCAAAAACACAATGCCAATGGCCAACGGCAGAAGTGTTTGCAAACTGGTGAAACTTTCTGCGAATCGACTTACCGAATACAAAAAGCCGACAACACCGATACCCAAAAACAATTGACCGATTGCATCAACCGATCCACCTTTAACAGTGGGAATTTTCGGTAACACTTTTGGCACGCACAACATGCCCAACAAACACGCAATCGGTGTGATCAAAAATGCGAGACGCCAGTTCACTGCACTTAACGAACCGCCAACGAAAGTCACGATCAATGTGGTGATCATGACAACGGCCGAGAAAATACCGAGTGCCGCGGCCAGTCGTTGTGTGGGAACAACTGATTTCAAATAAGCGAACGCCGAGCCGTACACCGCGCCTAAACCAATTCCGATAATGGCCATACCCGCCATGTACATACCGGCGGTCGCGGCCGACATCACAACAAGGTTGCCCGCAATGCCAACAAGCAACGCCACCATCAATACGCGTTTGCGGCCCAGGCGATCGGCTAACAAACCGGTGGTAATAACGGTTGCGGCAATGGCGAGCGTTTGCATACTGGCGGCTAACGCTTGCGTACTGCCGGCCATATCTAATGAACGACTAGCGCCCACTAATGCCGTACTGGCCACATTCGGTGCCGAACCTTGCACACCGCCGAAGAACCCCAAAAGGGGCACGGCGAATTTCGAAACTTTCTTGGCGTTCTCGGCGACAGCGGCGGACATAGCAAGACTCCTCAACAGCGGCAGGAGGCCCGCTGCGGCCTTTTTCGGTGGTTATGACGGCCGGCTATGGCAATGCCATATGGCAATGACATACTGTACACGAAGGCCAATAATTGGGCGTATCAAAGACGTTCACGGCAACCACCACCTCGGGCTTATGACGATCACCACTTCCGAAACCGATACGCGCCAGCGACTGTTGGCCGCTGCCATTGAGGTCTTAGAGACTGATGGTGAACAAGCCATTCGTGTGCGTGATGTGGCTGCGGCGGCCGGCGTTACCTATTCCGCCGTTGATCATCATTTCGGTGGACGTGAAGGACTTATCGAAGCCGCGTGCGTTGCTTGTTATCGCAACGATTTACTCGGCCCGCTTGCGCAGGCTTCCGAAGCGTTTCGCCGCGCAACATCAAAAGAAGCGTTTCATCAAGCAATTGAAAATGTTGTGCGCGCCTTATTAGTTGAAGAGCGCGCGCCCGCTCGGCGTCGACGAGCACTCGTGCTTGGCGCCACAACCACGCGCGCCGATCTCACGGCGAAAATTCATGAGATCGATTTTGAATACGCGCAAGCACTTGCCCTTGTCTTAGATGAGCCAATCAAACGCGGCTGGATCAATCCCGATGTTGACGTATTTGCCTTAGCGCTTCTCTATATCGGCATCATCAATGCACGCTTATTAATCGAATTGCATCCGCAATCGCCTTCCGGCGATGCCTGGAATCAATTAGCGATGCAAGCGATCTTCGCAATTCTCGAATCTCCCCAAAAACCATCACCCACGAAAGAGTGACGAAATGCAAACCTCCGGCCACACCTCAACGTGTAACTGCTCGGCCCATCCAATTGTGAAAGCGAACGTCGGCGAAACGCTGGCGAAGCAGTCAACCAAAATTGAACCGGCGCATCATGCACGCGGCAAAGCAAAACAACCGCACGCCGAGTTGTTAGTTGTCGGACAAATCTCCACTGGCAACAACGCCGCACCCAGCGCCGAAGCGATGGCCGTTTCGGGTGGCGAGATCATTGGCATCGGATCACTTTCCGATCTCGAATCGCTCACGAATGCGTCCACAAAAACCATCAAGCCCGACGGTGTTGTTATCCCCGGCTTCGTTGATCCACATATGCACATTTGGACAACGCTTCTCACTTATTCATGGACCGACGTTTCGCATGAGACCTGCCCAACATTCGATGATGTGGTTGCCACCATTAAGGCCGATGCCGCCAAGGCTCCCGATGGCCAATTCGTATTAGCCAAACAGTTCGATCCCAGCCTTTACCCGGGCGAACCAATCCTCACCCGCGCCATTCTCGATCAAGTTGCACCGAACAATCCGGTGATGGTGATGAATGCATCGGTGCACTACTTATATGCAAACTCCGCTGCCTTTAAAGCCGCCAATATTGACGACAACGTTGTGAATCCTCCGGGCGGCGAATTTGGCCGTGCCGACGGAAAACTCAACGGTGTTGTGGGCGAAGCGCCCGCCATGTTGATGTTGATTGGCATTTTGCCGAAGCCCACCGCCGAACAGGTCGCCGATGGCATTTATTCCATTCTGCAAACCGCCGCGCGCAAAGGCGTCACATCGGTGCGCGAAGCCGCCACCGGAACATTGGCCGGCATTGGTGAATTAGCGCTGCTGCATCAACTCAATGGCAACAAGCGTTTACCGGCTCGCGTTTCCACCGCGCAGTTCTCCATTGTTTCGGGAAAGACGCCAGCTCAAGTTGCTGCCGAATGGAAAGCCGCCGGCGTTACACCATTTAGTGGTGACGAAATGGTGCGCGCTGACGCGTGGAAGATCGTCACTGACGGTTCAAACCAAGGTCGTTCTGGTTATTTCATGCAGCCGTATTTGGGTGAAGACAATGGCGGTAAAGCCAACTGGACTCCCGAGTCGTTGCGCGACGTCATGAGTGTTGGTCTGCAAGATGGATGGCAATTAATGGTGCACACCAACGGTGACGCCGCTATCGAATTAGCCATCAGTGCATTAGAAGATTTGATGCCGTCAATTGGTGGCAACGATCTTCGTCATCGTCTTGAACATTGTTCGTTCACGACCGACGATCAACTCAAGCGCATGGCCAAGATTGGCATCTCCCCCAGTTTCTTAATGAATCACGTGTACTTCTGGGGTGCTGCATTCCGCGACACGATCCTTGGCGCCGATCGCGCGAAGCGTCTTGACCGCGTGGCTTCTGCCTATGCCGAAGGAATTCGTCCGTCGTTGCATTCCGATTACGACGTCACACATATTGATCCGCTGTTAAGCGCACGCACCGCGGTGTTGCGTAAGACCAAAGCCGATGATCAAGTTTTGAACCCGGCAGAATGTGCGACAGTCGAACAAGCGTTAGCCGCCATCACCACGAATGCAGCATGGCAAGTGCATGCCGATGATCGCGGTTCACTCGAAGTTGGAAAGCGTGCCGACTTCGCCGTGGCGTCGGCCGATCCGTGGACATCCGATCCCAACGGCTGGCCCGAGATCAACGTGTTCGCCACCTATATTGATGGAGACATCGCCTATCAGGCATAAATCGTTTAGCGGGCAGGCCTCACACGTTGTCTAACGCAGCGCAGAGGTAACACAAACAGCGATCAGTAATTCTCCTTTAATGGGTTACTGATCGCTGTTTGTCATTTACAACAAAGTTGTTTTTGCCTTAACGACGGCGAGGACGAGCGGCCGGCATCCAGTTATCGCCCGCTGTTTGATTGATGTGCTCTAAGAATCGTTCATCAACCGGTTCCACAAGATCAATGAAGCGCGTTGTTAAATCCTCGCCCACAATTTTCCAAGCGGGAACACACAGTTCATTGGTTCGCTCTTCAATCCACTGGCGATACTCAACGCCTTTATCGTTCACCACACCATCGGTAACAAATCCGCGCGCCGATAAATTCGCCAAGGCTTCGGCGATTTCTTCATCACTGGCGCCACGCGAACGAGGAATCCATTCCTTGGGATAACCCATCCACGCGTCATGCAATAAACCTGCTTCAACGGCGCCGATTTCTTCTGCCACTAACAATGCAAAGTGCGTATCGCCGCGCCATTCACGAATGGTGTTCACCGCATTCCATGCCGAGGCCAATTTGTTTTCACTGCGCGGCCATTGTCGAAGCGTCGCAAACAACACGCGACCGCTTAGCGGAAGTTGATCGGCCGCATGCCAAAACTCATCGGCCATTGCCGCCAGCGGTTCACAAATTTCCGGCGCCAACTTCTGTAAACCTTCAACCACGGCGTCATCACGCGCCGTCACAATGTCGGCCCAATCAGCATGCGCCGACGCGTGGTCAAGGGCGAAGCGAACAAGATCAGCGCGAATGGTGTAAAACGCGGCGACGACGGCATCGGTACCCGCCGGAGCCAGCGTTGCACCACGGTTAGAAACGTAATGTCCCATACCGCCTGGAACCCCGAGCGCTTCCAAATTTGCTTGCGCAACCGGATCCCAAAAAATCCAGCCGATCAATCGATGGGAGACGAAAGAGGCCTTGCGGGTGAGGTCTAACCAGTCAGTCATGGCGTCACGCTAGTGCTGTGAGGGCCCCGATTTCGAAAGGTGAAAGGTCGGCGACGGTCCCGCGAATGTGCGCTATCGTCGGGCCATCGCAGCAACCAAAAAATGTTGCGATACGCAGTGAGTCAGCGAAGTCCGGTGAAATCCCGGCACTGTCCCGCAACGGTAAAACGAATCATTTTCGTGAGTCCGGTCGCCTGGTTATTGCGTGCGAGAAACCGATCCTCGGAAGAAGGGCGGACCGCGGCAGCCTGAAACCTCAGGATTCTGTGTCCCAACCTTTTTCCTCCAAATCTTCGGAGGAAGAACCCATGAAACTGGCAAAGCGCCATAAACCGTCGGCCACGCGTCGACTACTTGTCATCCTGAGCGCCTTTGTGGCACTCATTGTCATTGCAACTGGTTGTTCGAGTTCATCATCAGACAGCGGCTCATCATCAGCCGGCTATCCCGTCACTGTGACAAGTGGTTCGGGAACGGTCACTTTGAACGCCGAACCCAAGAGCATCGTCAGCCTTTCACCCACCGCCACCGAAATGCTTTACGCCATCGGTGCCGGCGACCAAGTGAAAGCAACCGATTCCTATTCCAATTATCCCGAAGAAGCGAAAGCAAAAATGACATCGCTTTCGGGATTACAACCGAATGTCGAAGCGATCACGCAATACCAACCCGACTTAGTGGTGATGTCATCCGATTCGGGTTCGGTCGACACGATCGTTACCCAGTTAAAGGCACTCAATGTTCCGGTTTGGGTTGGCCCCGCGGCCACATCACTTGATGATGTGTATGCACAGATCACACAACTTGGTGAACTCACCAACCATAAAAAGCAAGCCGATGATGTTGTTAGCAAAATGAAAAAGGACATCGCCGCGGCCTATAAGGACGTAAAGGCACCCGCTAACTCCACCTACTACTACGAACTTGATCCGACCTATTACTCGGTCACGTCAAACACGTTCATTGGTGCAGCGCTTGCGCCATTTGGTTTAACCAACATTGCTGATGGTTCAGCCAGTGGCAGCGATTACCCGCAACTCAATGCTGAATCGATCATCAAAGCGAATCCCAGCATGATTTTGTTGGCCGACACCATTTGCTGTGATGTCAATGCTGCTGCAGTAAGCGCTCGTCCGGGCTGGAATGAAATCGCAGCCGTAAAGAACAACAAAATTGTTCCGCTGAATGACGACATCGCTAGCCGCTGGGGACCGCGCATTGTTGAACTCATTCAACAAGTTGCCGCTCAGGTAAAGGGTCTTAAGTAAATGACCGCATCGGCGACTTTGCGTACACGCACTGGTGCGTTTTTACGTGATCACAGTTTCGCGCTGTGGGTCGCCGCGTCGGTTTTCGTTTTCTTGTCGGTCATTGTGTTCGGCGCCATGTTTGGACCAGCCGGTCCAGCATGGTGGCGAGTGCCGACGGAGTTAGTTAACCGACTTCCAATCGTGAGCGCGCATAGCGGTATGAGTTCGCTCGATTGGAACATCGTGTGGGAAATCCGCATGCCCCGTGTGGTGTTGGCCGCCTTAGTTGGCGGCATGCTGTCGCTTTCGGGTGCGTCGCTACAAGGTGTATTCCGCAATCCCCTCGTTGATCCATACCTTCTTGGCGTCGCTGCCGGAGCTGGTTTAGGCGCAACATTGGTGTTCACCATCAATCGCTCCGGCACAAGTTCGTGGCCTATCGATCCGCTTCCTCTCGCCGCATTCGCCGGCGGACTATTAGCGGTAGTTGCGACGTACTTTTTATCGACCGGCGGTTCGAATGAACGCAGCGGCGTGAAACTGGTGTTGGCCGGTGTGGCCATCACGTCATTAGTTACGGCTGTGCAAGCGTTTGTTCTGCAACGCAATTCCGATGTTGTACGCCAGGTGTACTCATGGATTTTGGGTCGACTTTCCACGGCCAACTGGTCTGATGTTCGTTTAGTTCTGCCTTATGTCGTTTTAAGTGCCGCAGTGTTGTTGTTGCACGCGCGTCTTTTGGATGTCATGCGCATTGGCGACGATGAAGCATCGGCTCTCGGCACCAACGTGGCGCGCGTGCGCATCACCGTCATTGTTGCCAGCACTATTGGCACGGCCGCCGTGGTGGCGGTGTCGGGCTTAATCGGATTTGTGGGAATCATCGTTCCCCATGTCATTCGTTTAGTGACGGGTGCGTCCTATCGCCGACTACTACCGCTTTCGTTCTTTATCGGCGGCGCATTCTTAATCCTTTGCGATATCCCCGGACGCATTTTGGATAACCCCGCCGAAACTCCGATCGGTGTTGTCACCGCGTTCTTAGGCGCACCATTCTTTTTGTTGCTGCTGCGCACACGAAAGGTGCCGGCATGAGCAACCTTCGCTGCACCGACGTTTCCATTCGTTTACATAAGCGCACAGTCGTACAAGATTTCAGCGCCAATGTTGAACCAGGCTCATGGCTTTGCCTTATCGGACCAAACGGTGCCGGTAAATCATCGCTGCTGAAAGCGGTCGCCGGATTAATTAAGTACTCCGGCGAAGTAACGATTGGCGACGAAGAAGTTCACAAACTTAAAGCGCGCCGTCGTTCACAACTCATTTCGTATGTACCGCAAACACCAATCTTCCCGTTGGGCATGAATGGTTTTGAGTATGTGTTGTTAGGTCGCAATCCGTACGTATCTCATTTCGGCTACGAAACCAGCGAAGATCGCCAAATTGTTGCTGATGTTCTCACTCGCCTCGAACTTGATTCCTTAGCCAATCGTGATGTGAGTGAAATGTCGGGCGGCGAACGTCAACGTTTCGCTATTGCCCGTGCCATCGCCCAAGGTTCGCCGGTGTTATTACTCGACGAACCAACCAGCGCGCTCGATTTAGGCAACCAACAATTAGCGCTCGAATTAGTTGAACGGTTGCGTGCGGAAATGGGCTTGACCGTCATTTCCGCCATGCACGATCTGACATTGGCCGGTCTGTATTCCGACCAACTTTTACTTCTTCACGAAGGCACAACCGTCGTCATGGGTAATGCCGACGAAGTGCTGCAAGCCGAAACACTTTCAGAGTTCTATGGGGCATCTGTGCGCGTTCATCGTGCTGATGATGGAACTGTGGTCGTGCTACCGATAAGGAACCGCGATGTCATCTAATGAACCGCCCCTCGAAGATCCGATCCGGGCCGATTTACGCGTGGCGAAATCACTGGTGGTGTTGTTCACCGGCGAAGGAAAAGGAAAAACCTCTGCCGGTATTGGCACTGCGGTGCGCGCCGCTGGACACGGTTGGAAAGTTTCCGTCCTGCAGTTTTTGAAATCAGGTGACTGGTCCACCGGCGAAGGTAAGGCTTGTCATCAACTAGGTATCGACTTCGAATCAATTGGTGCCGGTTTCACCTGGGATTCAGACAACATCGAAAACGACATTCGCATCGCCAACGATGCATGGTCGATAGCGGCCGAACAAATTTCCTCTGGCCTTTATCAACTTGTTGTTTTAGATGAACTCACCTATCTCGTGGCCTGGGGTTGGGTTGACGAAGAAAAGGTTGTGCAAACAATTTCTGCCCGTCCCGAAAATGTGAGTGTTGTCATCACTGGTCGCGACGCAACGCCTGGGCTTTTGAAAATCGCCGATACCGCAAGCGACATCGTTTCGTTGCATCACGCTTACGAACAAGGAATTGCCGCCAAAAAAGGCATCGATTTCTAATGGCCAATCGCTGGCTGCTTACCGGCGGAGCGCGCAGCGGCAAAAGTCGATTCGCCGTTGATCGTGCAGCCAAAACCAATGCCCCCGTCACCATCATCACCACCGCCGAAGCCATTGACGATGAAATGACGATGCGTATTAGCGCTCACCAACAAGAGCGCCCCGCAAACTGGACCACCATTGAAGAACCGTTGGCTCTTACTGACGCCGTAAAGAGCGTGCCTAGCGATCACACTCTCATCATCGACTGCTTAGTTGTGTGGCTCGGCAATATGTATCACTACGAAAAACAAGACAACTGCGAACAAGAGATTGCCGCCTTCGTTGTGGAGTTGCAAAAGCGTTCCGGCATAACGCTTATTGTCACCAATGACGTCGGCTTGGGTGTTGTCCCCGAATCTGAACTTGGTCGTATCTATAGAGACCAACTCGGTCGTATCAATTCAACGGTGGCCAAAGCCTGCGACAAAGTGCTGTTTTTCAGCGCCGGTCACGCCATGGAATTACAACCAACCGAGACGTGGTTGTCATGACCACACGGCTGCGCGCGTTGCCAATCACATTCGCTTTTCTCACTCGCGTGCCGATCAAACACGGCGAAATGACATCAATGGGGCCAATCGCCGGTTGGTTTCCCTTTGTGGGCGCCGTCATTGCGTTACCCATGTCGGCGGCCTGGTGGTTGGGTTACCAGTACCTCACACCATTTATTGGTGCCGTACTCGCCGTGGCCTGCGGCGTGTTACTCACGGGTGCATTTCACTTAGATGGTTTGGCCGACACCTTCGACGGTTTAGTTGGCGGTTGGACACAAGAACGCCGTCGCGAAATTCTCAAAGATTCGCGTCTCGGCACTTACGGAGTCGCGGCGCTTCTTCTACAAGTACTGCTGCAAGTTGCGGTGCTTTCATCGTTCACTCAAGCCGCTGGTGTTGTCGCCATTATCTGCGCGCAATCATTTGCCCGACTTGGCGCCGTTTGGGTGATGCGCGCCGGGCGCGGTCTTGATGAAGACCTCGGCTCGGTTGGTTTAGGCGCCAATTACGTGCGCGATGTGCGCCGTAGCGATGTTGTTTTCGCTTCCGTTATTGGGTTAATCGTCGTTTTCGCTCTTCTCTCTATTTGGGCGCTCGTGGTTGTGGCCGTCTCGATCTTGGTTGGCCAATTAGTCATTCGTTGGGCCATCAAACGCATCGGCGGCATCGTGGGCGATGTACTTGGCGCAACCGAACAACTCTGCGAAACAGCAATCCTGCTTGCCATCGCCGTGATGTTCGCCCAAGGTGTTTCGATACCGTGGTTTTAGGAACATAAATGACAACACCTACATGGGTTTCTCTTTTACAAAATGATTTTGACGCCATCATCTTTGATGTTGGCAACACATTGGTCGAACAAGCACCACCAACAACACCCATCAATGAGTTAGTGGCCACCCCATTACGCGGCGTGCACGAAACGTTGTCGGCATTACAGGGAAATTTTCGTCTCGGCATTGTTTCCAACACCACAGTGTTATCGGGCGAACAACTGCAATCGTTGTTAGCGGAAATGTCGGATTACTTTTCCGTCATCATTGCCACCGCTGATCTCGGAGTACATAAACCCGACCCCACACCACTTCTCCATGCAGCCCAACTTTTAGAAGTTGCTCCTGAGCGTTGTCTCTATGTGGGTGATATCGAAACCGATGCTCATGCCGCCCAAGCCGCAGGCATGGCCTACTGCCCAACCGGCCCCGATCTTTTGCACGCGCTGGAAAGATTCGCGTCACACCGCACAACGTTGGCCCGAGCGTTTCTCCCTAGCGAACCGCGCAAACAATTCGCAAGTGATATCGCTGCCGAAATTGATTCTTTAGCCAAACCACCCGGCGCCATGGGCGAACTGGAGGTGGCATTACAAAAAATCGCCGCCATCACTCATTCGCCATTGCCACAGATTGATCCGGTCGCATTGGCGATCTTTGTTGCCGATCATGAAATCGCCAAAGACGAAACCGTCACGCCTTGGCCGTGGGAAATAAGTCGCACCATCGCCGAACTTTCACAAAAAGGAAAGATTGCGGCTAATGCTTTTGCGCAAACAGCCGATGTCTATGTTGAAGTTGTTGATGTTGGCTTAGCCACGGGGCCAACTCCGCAAGGTGTGCGTAACGATCGTGTACGCAATGGATCGGGCCATCCATTTCCCGGACCTTCGCTTTCAATTGAAGAAGTTCACGCCGCCGTTCATGTGGGTGCACAAACTGCCGAGCGACTTATTGCCGGCGGAACACGTTTGCTCTGTGTTGGTGAAGTTGGAATTGGCAACACCACACCCGCCGCCGCCATTGTGGCGTGGGCACTCGGCGTGAGCGCGCATGAGGTCACCGGTCGCGGGTCGGGCATCGACGATGTCACTCTGCAACGTAAGACCGATGTCGTGGCCCAACTCGTTGAAAAATCTCGCGCCGAAACCGATCCCCTCATGGTTCTCACCCATACCGGCGGATTAGAAATTGCGGCCCTTACCGGCGCCATTTTGACCGCAACTTCTATGCGCATTCCGGTTTTGCTTGACGGCATGATCACCGTGTCCGCCGCCCTACTCGCAGATCGTTGTGTGCCCACGGTGCGCGGCAATGTATTGGCCAGTCATGTTTCACCCGAGCCGGCAAGTTCTCTTGCTCTTGCCGAACTGCAACTCACACCATTGCTTTCACTGGGGTTACGAATCGGTGAAGGAACCGGCGCATTGTTAGCGGTTCCACTCTTGCGCAGCGCTCGTAATGCACTTGTGCAAATGGCACGTCTCCACGAACTCTGACGCCGCACCTTTCTCACAATTACTTGCAGAAAAGTGCGGCGTTGCAGAGTTTGTCGACGAGTTTTCGTTACTTCGTTGGCGTCACACCGTTGAAGACTGCCTCGGTGCTGGAACCTTTCACATTCACCGCCACAACACTGATGTTGTAAGTGGTGCCGTTGCGCAAGTTCATCAAAGTGCAGCGATTACCTGTTGCCACCGGCGACGACACCACACATTGACTTTCAACCGCACCATTGGCGGCGTTCTTGGCAACTACTCGATACGAGGTGATTGGAGAACCGCCATCTCCGGGAGTGTTAATCCAATCGCCAAAAATCTTTCGGAATCCCGCTTCGTTCCATGTCGCCACAATTGATTGATCACCGGCGGTTGCCGATAACGACGCTGGCGCAAACGGCAAACTAGAAGGAACAAACGTGAACGTACCGGTCGGACCATTGGTTGTACCCGTAACCAAATTTCCATCGGCATCGAGCGAGGGTGTCGACACAGTCGGAGTGATATCGAAGGAAATCGGATTTCCGTTTGTCATAAATGCAGAGCAACTGCGAGGTTGAATAGCGCCCACCGTGCAAATGACCGTGGATGAAACCTGATTATTCAAGTGGAAATTCACATTCAAATTTCGGAACGTAAACGTCTGGCGCACTTCATATGACGCGATGGTCGACGCATTAAGAGTGGTCGGCGGATCCCACTTCACATCAAAGTCACGACCAGCCGTTGGGTTTCCTTCAACAGCTCGCATATTGCTTGGAGCCGAAGGCATACCGAAGGCTGCGCCCCGCGCCGTCGAATAGGCAATATCGCCATCACCAAATTCGTTGATCGCAAAGACTTTGAATGAATAGGAAATACCGAGTTGCGCACCGATCACCTTGCATCCCCGCGCTGCCGGATCGGTGGGACGAGCTGGGTTCGGAACAGCCTCGCAAGTAACAG
>JBEGMF010000004.1:0-6755 GCA_041183205.1 Actinomycetota bacterium
CCGTTGACGAACTTTGCGATCAAATCGTCGAACGACGTGAACGTTTCGGACTTTCATACATCACAATCGGTGCCGATTCCGCCGAAGCGTTTGCGCCAATTGTCGCTCGATTAGCCGGCAAATAGTTCAGATTGGGACCTCTACGCTGACCGTAAAGATGGCAACTCTTGCCAAATCTCGCTGAAACTTGGGTTGAACTATTCCCACTCGATCGTGCCGGGCGGCTTTGACGTTACGTCATAGACCACTCGATTAATGCCGGCGACTTCATTGATGATGCGAGATGACATTCGCTCAAGAAGTTCATACGGCAGTCGAGCCCAATCCGCGGTCATAGCGTCCTCACTTGTGACGGCTCGAATAATGGCCGGATAACCGTAAGTGCGTTCATCCCCCATCACGCCGACCGATCGGATATCAGGAAGCACAACAAACGCTTGCCAAATTTCGCGTTCAAGACCAGCGGCGCGGATTTCTTCTCGCACGATGGCATCGGCGCGTTGCAATAAATCGACCTTGTCAGGAGTAACTTCACCAATAATGCGCACACCAAGGCCCGGGCCAGGAAATGGCTGGCGCCAAACAATTTCGTCGGGCAGACCTAACTCGGTTCCAACTTTGCGCACTTCATCTTTGAATAGCGCTCGCAGCGGCTCGACGAGTTCAAAATCAAGGTCATCGGGCAAACCACCAACATTGTGATGGCTCTTAATTTTTGCTGCATCTTTTGTGCCTGATTCGATGACGTCTGGATAAAGCGTTCCTTGCACCAAGAATCGCGCATCCTCAAGTCCACCGCGTGCATCTTCAAAAACGCGAATGAAGAGTTCGCCAATCGCTTTTCGTTTTTCTTCCGGATCGGTAATGCCAGATAAACGCTCAAAAAATCTCTGTCCGGCCCGCACATGAATTAACTCAATGCCTTGATGACGCTGAAACGTTTCGACTACCTGTTCGCCTTCGCCAAGACGCATCAATCCAGTATCAACAAAAACGCACGTGAGTTGCGACCCAATCGCTTTATGTACCAATGCCGCCGCAACGGCTGAGTCAACACCACCGGATAATCCGCAAATAGCGCGGCCCGAACCGACTTGTGCGCGTATGGCTGCAACTTGTTCGTCGATGATTGATGACATTGTCCAACTCGGCGATAGGCCACATCCGCTGTAAAGAAAATGCTGAAGCAATTCCTGTCCATGTGGAGTGTGGATTACTTCGGGATGGAACTGAACACCAAAACGACGTTGAGAAAGATCCTCAAATGCAGCTACGGGAGTTTGTGCAGTCGAAGCCGTAACCGACGCGCCAATGGGTGCCTGTGTGATGGTGTCGAAATGACTCATCCAAACAATTTGTGTCGACGGCATCGCTTGCGAAAACAAAACGTCTTCGGCCGACACTGTCATTTCTGTGCGGCCGTATTCGCCGCGGTCAGTTCGTGAAACCTCACCACCAAGATCTCGGGCCATCAATTGCGCGCCATAACAAATTCCCAAAATCGGGACGCCTAATTCATAAACACCAACATCAATTGAGGGCGCATTTTCAACGTGAACGGAGGCTGGACCCCCAGAAAAAATAATGGCGGCCGGTGCTTTTTCAGCCATTTCTTTGGCTGAAATCGTATGGGGCACAATTTCCGAATACACATGGGCTTCACGAACACGGCGCGCAATTAGTTGCGCATATTGCGCCCCAAAATCAACGACAACAACTGTGGGCGAGAGAACTGACATGATCGTGGCGAGAAAGGGTCAGTGACCCATTCCCACGCCTTGGGCTTTCTGCAGAACTTTTCCTTCTGTCTGCAACGCCGGCGCAACCATTACTTCGGCCTTTTGGAATTCCTTCACGGTTTGATAACCGCAAGTTGCCATCGAGGTTCGTAACGCGCCGAACAAGTTCATGCGGCCATCATTTTCGTTCGCGGGGCCAACCAAAATTTCCTTCAGTGAACCGCGTACCGAGGTTTTCACTCGCGCACCGCGAGGCAACGTTGGATGGAATGTCGCCATTCCCCAGTGATAACCGCGACCAGGTGCTTCCGATGCGGCCGCTAGCGGTGAACCAATCATCACTGCATCGGCACCACACACGATTGCTTTCGCAATGTCGCCACCAGTGCCCATGCCACCATCAGCAATGACTTGGCAATACACGCCGGTTTCATCGAGATGACGCATACGGGCGGCGCGCGCATCAGCAATAGCCGTTGCTTGCGGAACGCCGATACCCAATACGCCACGAGTTGTGCATGCATGTCCCGGACCAACACCCACTAAAACGCCAGCGGCACCTGTGCGCATGAGATGTAAAGCGGCTTGATACGAAGCGCATCCGCCAACGATGACGGGAATATCAATCTCGCGAACAAACTTCTTTAAGTTAAGCGGTTCGACGGTTTTAGAAACATGTTCGGCTGAAACAACCGTTCCTTGAATAACCAAAAGATCAAGTTCGGCTTTCATAATTTCCGCAGCCAAAGATTCTGTTCGTTGCGGTGTTACCGAACAACAACTCACAACGCCCGCGGCTTTGATTTCGCGAATGCGTTGGCTAACCAATTCAGGTTTGATTGGCTCGCTATAAATCTCTTGCATTCGTTGTGTTGCCTTTTCCGTTGGCAACTCAGAGATCTCAACAAAAAGCGGCTCGGGATTTTCATAACGCGTCCATAAACCTTCAAGGTTCAAAACGCCAACGCCACCAAGGCGACCGATTTCGATTGCTGTCTCCGGACTTACAACACCATCCATTGCCGATGCCATAAGCGGTAACTCAAACTTAAATGCGTCGATCTCCCAAGAGATATCGACATCTTCAGGATCGCGAGTACGACGACTCGGCACAATCGCAATATCGTCGAAACCGTACGCACGACGTCCCGACTTCCCCATACCGATCTCGATTTCGGCCATCGCAGATCCTTCCCTTTGCGCTTCGAGCAACAACGGCAGAACAGAGCCGAAATCGGCCCTACTCCGCTGGAAAGAGAAAAGCCTACCTTGCGAAAACGGGCCGAGGTGCCACAGGCCTACTGCAGTGGCCGACGATTTACATACGCTCAACTCGCCATGGTTCAGGGCGATCCGAAGGATCAAATGTGCCCGTCACAATGGCGAGAAAATTGCGCAGCATGGCCGCGGTTGCGCCCCAAATTGTGTCGCCCGGAATATCGAAAAAATAGATCGCTCGGGTTTGCCCGGAAATCGTCCAAAGTTCACTGCGGAAACTCTCAGGCGCCAAAAGTTGCGAAAGCGGTACATCAAGAACCGCGGCAACTTCATTGGGATCGGCTACGAGTTCGGGACGCAAAGGCAACGCGCCAATGAACGGAACAATGAACGATTCACTCGATACGGTGCGTAAGTGATCAAGAACACCGATTTGCTCACATATTTCCGGCGGTAACGAAACTTCTTCCCATGCTTCCCGCAAGGCCGTCTGCCAGAGATCTTCACCAGGCTCTTGTCGGCCACCTGGAAAACTCACTTCACCACTATGTATGCGTAAATGATGTGCTCGACGAGTGAGGACAACATGCGTTTCACTTTCGCCATGAAAACTTGTTGACGGCGCCTCGTAAAGCGGCGCCACTACAGCCGATGCGCGACCGTCGCCAAATTCCGGTGGGACCGGACGCGGCGCAGGAGCGTTGACAAAACTGGCGCGCACATGGTCGAGCGTTAGCGGGCCAATTGATTTTTCGTGCCAAGGGGCCGGCGGGCCAGGTTCCCACGACGGAGGTCGCGGAATAACTTGATCACCACCGAGCGACATTATTCGGCCGAGGCTCCGAGTGACTTCTGCTCAACAAGTGAACGGAGCAGATCCGGTAAGCCGCCGGTCTTTAAATTGGACATCACTCGACCGGGTGGCGTTTCACCTGTTTCCCACTCCATCCAGGCGGCGAGAAGTTTGGCGGGATCGGGTGCGGGCTTTTCCATGACATGAATGCTACGGCTTGTTCTGTCGATACCGACGCTTCAACTTCAGCGGAAATCAAAAGGGACCGACGCCAAAGCATCGGTCCCTTTCAAAAAATTCGCACGAAGCGAATGAGGAAATGATGATTACATCATTCCGCCCATGCCACCCATACCGCCCATGGCTGCGGCCGCAGCAGCAGCGGCAGCCGGATCCTCGGGCTTGTCAGCAACAAGTGCTTCGGTGGTGAGTAACAGTGCCGCAATCGACGCCGCATTTTGCAATGCTGCGCGTGTGACCTTGGCCGGATCGATAACGCCAGCCTTTAACAGATCAACCATTTCACCGGTTGCTGCGTTGAGGCCAACTGAGCCTGATTCGGCTTCAACTCGTTGCACAATGACGGCTCCTTCAAGGCCCGCATTGTCAGCAATTAAACGAGCCGGTGCTTCCAACGCACGGTAAACCGCACGGGCACCAGTTTGTTCATCGCCTTCTAACGAATCGATTGTCTTTTCTAATGACGCACGTGCACGTAACAGTGCAGTACCGCCACCAGCGACAACGCCTTCTTCAATGGCAGCGCGAGTTGCACTCAATGCATCTTCGATGCGGTGCTTCTTTTCTTTGAGTTCAACTTCAGTTGCGGCACCGACTTTGATAACCGCTACGCCGCCCGAAAGCTTGGCCAAACGCTCTTGCAACTTTTCACGATCCCAATCGGAATCGGTTTCTTCGATCTCACGCTTAATTTGCGCAACTCGACCGTTGACATCAGCGGCTGAACCGGCGCCTTCAACGATGGTGGTTTCATCTTTGGTAACCACGATCTTGCGTGCGGTACCGAGAAGATCAAGCGAAACTGAATCCAACTTGAGGCCAACTTCTTCGCTGACAACCTGGCCACCAGTGAGGATCGCCATATCGGCCAACATGGCCTTACGACGTTCACCGAAACCAGGAGCCTTAACAGCAACAGAGTTGAATGTGCCGCGGATCTTGTTAACCACCAATGTGGCCAGCGCTTCACCTTCAACATCTTCAGCGATGATCAACAGTGGCTTACCCGCTTGCATGACCTTTTCCAAAACAGGAAGAAGTTCTTGCACTGAAGAAATCTTCGAGTTCACAAAAAGGATGTAGGGGTTTTCCAACACTGCTTCTTGACGCTCTGGGTCAGAAACAAAATAAGGCGATAAGTAACCCTTATCGAACTGCATACCTTCAACGAAGTCGAGTTCCATACCGAAAGTGTTGGACTCTTCAACAGTGACAACACCGTCTTTGCCGACCTTGTCGATGGCATCGGCGATTACGCCACCAATGGTGGTATCAGCGGCGGAAATGCTGGCAACCTGAGCAATTTCAGACTTGTCATCAATTTCCTTGGCTTGCGAGCGGATGCTTTCCACTGCGGTCGCAACAGCCTTTTCGATACCGCGCTTCAAACCAAGCGGGCTGGCTCCTGCAGCAACATTGCGTAAGCCTTCACGTACGAGTGCTTGCGCTAACACGGTTGCTGTTGTGGTTCCGTCACCAGCGATGTCGTTGGTTTTGGTAGCAACTTCTTTAACTAATTGCGCGCCCATGTTCTCGAAGGGATCTTCGAGTTCAACTTCGCGTGCAATTGAAACGCCGTCATTAGTAATTGTCGGTGCGCCGAACTTCTTGTCGAGCACGACATTGCGGCCTTTTGGTCCGAGCGTGACTTTGACGGCATCGGCCAGTGCATTCACACCGGCTTCGAGTGCGCGTCGCGCGTCATCGTCGAACTTGAGCATTTTTGCCATTTATGTGACTCCGATTTACTTGAGCACCGCGAGTACGTCGCGTGCATTGAGAATGAGAACGTCTTGACCTTCGATGGTGATTTCGGTGCCGCCGTACTTGCTGTACACAACGGTGTCGCCGGTCTTCACATCAACAGGAATGAGTTCTCCGGTTTGATCACTACGACGGCCGGGGCCCACGGCAAGGACGGTACCTTGCTGCGGCTTTTCCTTTGCCGTGTCGGGAATGACCAATCCGCTAGCGGTGGTTTCTTCGCCCTCACTGGGCTTCACCACAATTCGGTCTTCAAGGGGCTGAAGGTTCATGTACGACGCCTCCGTAGGCAGTTTCAACAGTCGGGAACCCCCGAATTGGGGGCTTTAGCACTCGCGGGGGCAGAGCGCTTAGCACTCTCCCCGTTGGACTGCTAACGATAGGGCCTAGGGGTGGCTCTTCACAACCTGAGAGATCAAAGATCCCCGCTAGTCGACAGGAGCGAGGCGCAGATTGGGATAGGCGCCCGTATCAAGCGGGGATGGACCGTCGGACTGGAGTCGGTACCAGCCAGCCGCAGCCACCATGGCGGCATTATCGGTACACATTGAGCGACTGGGTAGAAAGGCTCGAAATCCATCGGCCACGCAAGCGTCCAAAAGCCTCTCCCGCAACTGCGAATTCGCCGCTACCCCACCGGCCAAACAAAGACCTTTGGCTCCGTGATCTCGAGCGGCGCGCCGAGCCTTTTCCACCAGCACATCCACCACTGCTTCTTGGAATGACGCCGCTACATCTTCGGTACGAACTTCTGGATGGCGACGAACATAATTCACCACCGAAGTTTTTAAACCAGAAAACGAAAAGTCATAGCCCTCATCGCGCAACGCGCGCGGAAAAGTAATTGCTGTCGGATCACCTTGCATTGCCATGGCATCGATGGCCGGACCGCCGGGATATCCAAGCCCTAACCAACGCGCCACTTTGTCGAACGCTTCTCCTGCGGCATCATCAATGGTTGATCCGAGAACGCGATAACGGCCATGACCTTCCATCAGCAC
>JBEGMF010000005.1:0-56685 GCA_041183205.1 Actinomycetota bacterium
TTTCCCTCCCTAAGAACGCAAAAGCATTCAGTAGAAACCCGATGGAATAAACGCTAGTGCTATTTGACCGGTGGGGCTGGGAATTCACCGGAAGGGTCAGCGAAGGCTCACAAGGGCCTCAGCGCCCAATTTCGGTGGTCTAGGAGAGGAATTGCAGGGCGGCATCAATAAAGCCGAAGTCTTTTGGGGTGGCGAAATGGTCCACACCCCGCAGAGTTACCAATTGGCAGTTGGAAAGCGCCTCACAAAGGGGATCAGCGGGTCCGGCAAAGTCTTTATCCCCAAGCACGACCAAGACTGGGCAGGTGATGGCAGAGAGCATTTCCGGCGTGAGAGCCGGCGGATTGGGGCGGCGCATAAATGCGGCTAAGGCCTCTCGGTCTTGGTCGGGCGCTTCGGCCAACTGAACGAAATAGCGAGCCAAGGGATCAGTGGTGGGCGCGGTTCCATCGATAGCGGCGGCGATTTGTTCGGAGGTGCCGTCGCGCTCGAAAAGATTGCGACCTACGCCAGCAACAATTAACGAATTGAATTTGTTGGGATGTTCGCAGGCCAATTGCAAAAGTAAACGCGCGCCGAGAGAAAACCCAATGGCGTCAACTGGTCCGTCAGGCATGCGCGAAAAGAGATCTTCTTCGACGTTTGCATACGCCGCGGGATCATGCGGTTTGGGTGCTGTACCGGAGCCCATGACATCGAGGGGAAACGATTGGCGCCCGCAATCGGCTAATAAGTCGTACCACGCGTTTTCGCCCCATGTGCGCGCCGCTGAAGTTGCAAAACCGGGAACTAAGACGACGGGAAGTGCAGAGGCCATTTCGTACTCACTTTTCGCTGGGTAGGCATTGTTGGGCCAGCGGCAAGAAAGTTCCATAAGCCGTTGCTGACCAACGCAAGGTCGCCGCATGGGCGAGTGCACCCTCTTCAAGGCGTTTACGCAAATCAGCGTCGGTAAGAACTGCCGTTAAACAACTCACTAAGCCGCGAACATCGTTAGTGAGTAAACCGGATTTATCGCGCGCAACCGCATCACGGTGGCCAGCAATATCGGTGGCGACGGCCGGAGTGCCGCAGGCCGCGGCTTCCGTAAGGGTCATACCCCAGCCTTCAGCAATTGAGGCGCTGGCGACACACCATGCTCGTCGATAAAGGGAGCGCAACTCTTCATCGGAAACCCGACCGGCGAGACGAATCCATGACTGCGCGCCAATTTTTTCAATTTGCTCTAAAAGTTGTGGTCGTTCGTAGCCATCGCCAACGATCACTAACTCTGCATTAGGAACCGTTTTATGTACTTGCGCCATGGCATAAATCAAGTCGTCGAACTTTTTCGATGGCATTAGACGACCAACGGCGACCACAAGGGGAGTAGGAGACTTTTCGCTTTGTCCGTTTGGCAACGGAGAGAAAAAATCGTCGATACCGGGTGGTACGACCGAGATGTTTTCATCGGGAATTTTCAAATAATCATGGATTTCGTGACGGGAAGATTCTGAGAGGGTGACGATCGGTGTTGAACGGTAAAACGGAGGAGCAATTCGCTTCTCGAACACCTTTCCAAACTTCGCCATTTGTGGGGACAACACCATCTCCCACATATCGCGATGGACATGATGGATCCACGTTACTTTGGGGCCACGAAACCACACCGGCGACAAAAAGGGAACGCCGTTCCAGATTTCGACAATGGCATCGCGAGGGCCGTTCGCCCGCATCATTTCGCTTAACACTGTCGTTGGGAAAACAGAAATACGACCATGTTTGCGAATGACGCGATAGCCATCGCGAGTACCTTCATAAGGGTGACCTTGCGCATACGAAGTGCGCATCGTGATATCGAGGCCCGCGTCAGCCCAAATCTTTAGAACTTTGGCGGCATGAAGTTCCGAACCGCCTGCTTCGATGTCGACCAGATCACGCCACGCCAAGACATGCACTCGACGTAAACCGCTTTGGTTTACCAACTCCTGTAGATCACCAAAAGCGGCCATGGCATTTATTGCGGTGGGTTTTGTACCGGATGGTCGGCGCCAAATGCATCACGAGGAATGATGGGAGCATCGCGACCAGTTCCGCTTGTTGAAGTTGATCCGCCTGCTTTTTCTTCGTGGTATTCCTCTTCCACGTTGACTTCCCAAACATCGTAGGAGGTGCCTTCGATGATGTTTTTCACCGTCAACATGGCGGTGTACATCGAATGATCTTGGTTGTTATAGCGGTGCATACCGTTACGGCCCACCGGATGAACGTTTACTGCGCAATCATCAAGCCATTCGCGCATTCGTTGCACGTTGGCCTTATAGCGCTCGTCGTAGAACGGATACGCCTTAGGTACTCGCACCACATAACCGGCCTCAACTTTGCCGGGCTCAATAAGTCCGATTTGTTGAAGTTCTTTGGTGGCTAACGCAACTAAATCGGCGTCGGCGGAGTTCCATAATTCATCGCCCTCGAAAACAAAGTATTCAAGGCCGAGACAAGTGCGACCTTCCTTAACCATGTACGGCGACCACGAACCAAAGTTTTGGATTCGTCCGACTTTGACTTCCGGTGAGTGAATGTAAATCCAGTTATCCGGGAAACCAGCCGACTCTGGAACCACAAGAGCGACGGTGAGGAAGTCGCGATAACGAAGATCATTGGCGGCGGCCAGTACTTCGGCGGGCGGCGGCGGGTCCATGGCCTTCAACAGCGACGACATCGGCATAGATGAGATGACTTCGTCAGCGGCGACAGTGAGCGTTTCTTGACCATTGGTTGCGGTGACGCGCACGGCCCGACCATTTTCATGTTCGATACGCGAAACCTTATGAGACATCAACACTTCGGTTCCGGCGGCCATCACCTTGTCGCGGCAAACTTCCCACATCATGCCGGGACCATATTTGGGATATTGAAATTCTTCGATCAACGACGTGATGTCGGTGTTCTTCCGATTCTTAATGAATGGAACCCAATTGGGGAGAGCATCGACGATGGCGTTAATGCCCGCATTCCACAACGACATGTTCTTAATGCGTTGTGCCGCCCAGTCGGCCTGCAACTTGCTGGCGGGAACGCCCCATACCTTTTCGTTATAGGTCTTGAAGAAATGATCGAATAGACGCTTGCCGAATCGATTGGTGATCCAATCTTGCAAACTCACTTCAGGTTCGTAACGTCCCGTTAGTTTGCGGATACCGACTTTGGTGCGAGCGACGAAATAGGAGATAACGCAGCGAACGGCTTCGATGATGCCGAGATTGCCTAAAGCATTAGAAGCTTTCAACGGGTAGTCGAAGTATTTGCCTTCATAGAAAATGCGACTCATACGCGGACGCATTAAGAAATCTGATGAGGGCAATATTTCATGCCAAAGATCATCAACCGGTTGCACTTTGGTAAAGAAACGGTGACCGCCTAAATCGAATCGCCAACCATCGCGTTCTTCGGTACGGGAGATGCCACCAACCATGTCGGTTGCTTCCAGCACCGTACAAGTGCGGCCGGCCTTCATTAACTCAAAGGCGGCAGTAAGGCCGGCGGGACCGGCGCCGATGACCACGATGTTGTTGTCTGCAGTTCGGGGCGTATCGGGGGAATTGGTCATTTCATCGCTTTCGGAGGCCTTGGACACGGCGGTTCAAGCCCGCCGAGCCTTACTGAGTGTAGTAAGGGGACTTTGACGATCCGGCGACCCGATGCCGCTGGGTAAATACCTGTCGCCACTAGTGTCATTAGCCGTGGAGTCTTCGGCTATCGACCCTCTCGAACCAGTTTCGGCTGAACGTTTGACGCCTTCTGGGCCTGACGTGGGCGCTGATGATCTGCGCTCAGAAAAGCCCGGATTTGAACTGTGGCTTATTGCTGCTGGAGCGCTTTTGGTCGGTCTCATCACCCGGGTGATCACTCGAAGTGAACTTTGGCTGGATGAAGCCCTTAGCGTCAACATCGCAACTCTGCCGCTGTCGGAGATTCCTGAGGCTTTAAAACGTGATGGCCATCCGCCGCTTTATTACGTGTTGTTACATTTTTGGACCGACATTTTCGGTACGTCGAATTTGGCCGTGCGGTCGCTTTCGATTGTCTTCGGTTTACTCGCCTTGGCGGTCGGCGTGGTGCTCGGCTGGCGCAAAGCCGGACGAGTTGGAGCATTGCTTTGTGTCTCCGTACTTTCGCTAAGTGCATTTGCCGTTCGCTATTCGAGCGAAACGCGTATGTATGCATTGGTCATGTTGCTCGTAAGCCTGGGCTGGCTCATCCTTGACGATATTTTTCGCCGGCAAAAACAAGGTTGGTGGCGGTACGCGGCTCTAGTGGTCATCACGAGTGCCCTTTTGTATTCGCACTATTGGAGTATCTGGCTGTTAGGCGCCGTTGGCGTTGTTGTTCTGTGGTTATGGCGGGCCCAGCGTTTTGCTTTGCGCGCTAGCGGGTTCAAGGTCCTGTTGGCGATGGCGATTGGTGGCCTGACATTTCTTCCGTGGTTACCGACGTTGGCGTACCAAAGCGCGAATACTGCAACGCCGTGGTCGACGGCAGTGCGACCAACATCCATGTTGTCAATGACGATTGCTTTTTTTGTCGCCGATAATTTTGGTGAGGTTTATTTAGCCTCGGGTGTCTTTGTCGTGATGTTGTTCTTAGGCGCATGTGGCTATGTGATCTCGTCGCGCCGCACTGGCCTCCAACTTACGACCCGAAAGGAATGGCGAGCCGAACTAATTGTTGTTGGTTTGACATTTGCTTTCGGCGCAGTGGTTGGCATTGCAACTGGTGCAGCCTTCGCAGTTCGTTACGCGGCGGTCATTTTTCCGATGGTTATGGTTATGGCCGCACTCGGACTCGCTCGTTTTGGTCAGCGTTGGGTGCGAGCCGTTGTCTTGGCGGGTGTATGCGCGTTATTTGCTTTGGGTGCCGGATACAACATGGGATCGCGTCGCACACAAATGGATCAGATTGTGCCGACTATCGAACAAAACGCGCAGCCAGGTGATGTGGTGGTGTTTTGTCCCGATCAATTAGGTCCAGCCGGTACTCGTCTATTGGGCGACGATCTAAATGTTTATGTATATCCAACATTCGGTGACGGAAGGTTCGTCGATTGGGTTGACTATGCCGCCCGTAATCAGGCGGCTAGTCCACAAAATTTTGCGCAGGAACTTTTACAAAAATCGAATGGTAAGCCGATCTTTTTGGTGACGGCACCTACCTATCGAACACTCGAAGGACAATGTGAAGCGTTGGCCAATGCGCTTTCTACATCGCGACAACGAGCAGATTTAGTTGCTGATGATGGAACACGTTTCTTTGAACACGCAGGCCTACAAGTCTTTAGGGTTCCATGAACTGGAAACGTCTTCGTTCCGATCTGCAAGTCGTGTTGTGGCCGTGGGTGATGGCGCGCGTCATCGTGGGAATGGCCTTTGTGACGGCAACGGCCATTGCCGATCAAATGACGGCCAAACCGCAGCAGTTAACGGAAGGTCTTATTACTTGGGATGGAACTTGGTATCGCGACATCGCACAGTTTGGCTACGGCTTTGACGAAAGTGCGCTGCGCTTTTTTCCTGGCTTTCCACTTTTAGGTCGTTTTGTTGCGCCACTTTTTGCTGGTAGCGATTCATTGGCGCTCATTGTTCTAGCGAACATTTTTTCTTTGGCCGCGGCAGTAGCTCTTTATCGCTTAGTGAGGTTTGAGAAGGGCAACGATGCGCTGGCGCAGCGTGCGGTCTGGCTTTTGTGTTTCTTTCCGGCGGCATTCGTTTTGGTATTCGGTTATGCCGAGTCACTCTGGCTTTTCGGTGCCATCGTTTGTTTCGGCGCCATTCGCTCGCGGCGCTGGTTGTGGGCAATCATCGCCGGCATTGTGCTTGGCCTGACCCGACCGCTGGGCATCGTGATGGCTCTACCCATTCTGATTGAACTCGTGCGCGTCTGGCCGAGAAGTGAGTGGAAAGAACGAATTCAGGGCGCGGTGGCTGTACTTTCTCCGGGGATTGGCACCGGCATTTACATGTTGTGGGTTAACAACGCCTACGGCGATATGTGGTTGCCCTTCAGCACTCAAAGCGATTTACGCGGCGATTTCGTTTTCCCACTTTGGCGTGTCATCGACGGGTTTACCGATGTCTTCGGCGCCCAAAAATTTGGCGACGGTCTGCACATTCCGTTTGCCGTCATCTTCATTGTTTTGGCCGTGCTGACATTTAAGTATTGGCCGGTGTCGTATGGCGCCTTTGGCGCGGTAGTTCTGTTCATTGCGTTAGGGGCCGAGAATCTCAATTCCGTTGAGCGTTACGGTTTAAATGCTTTTCCGCTTGTACTGACTGCGGCAGTGTTATTGCGCGCCAAGAAAGCCGAACAACTCACGCTGCTGATCCTTTCGGCGGGATTATTGGCTATGACGACTCTTGCTTGGACTGGTGCGTATGTCCCTTAGCGATCAATTCAAAGAACCGCTTGATTTCGTCTGTCCCCGTTGCTCGTTGGCGACGTCAGAACGCTTCTACGGACCGTGCGGTAATTGTCGCGATTTATTGCGCGCCGAACAGGGCAGTGAAGCCCGCGCCGTAGAGAGCGAACTTTATGAGCCGAAAATGAATGTGACTCCCAACGCGGTGGCGTTGAAGGACGATTAGTCGATCGGGCGTTCTTCGATGGTGACTGAGTTCATCACGTCACCAGCCTTGATGGAGGAAACAACGTCCATGCCGCTCACGGTGTAACCGAAAAGGTTGTACTGCTTGGGCAGACCTGGTTGGTCCTCTAAGCAAATGAAGAATTGCGAACCATTGGTGTCGGGACCGGCGTTCGCCATGGCTACGGAACCTTTGCGGTAGTTGCCTTGCACCGGTTCATCACCGAACTTGTAACCCGGACCACCCGTTCCGTTTCCGATGGGGCAGCCGCCCTGGATAACGAACTCGGGAACGACGCGATGGAAAGTCAAGCCATCGTAGAAACCCTCACGGGCCAATGCGACAAAGTTGTTGACCGTATTAGGAGCCAGTCGGGGATCAAGATCCATGACAATGTCGCCCTTATCAGTGGCGATAGTGACCCGATAAATGTTGTTGGTATCGATGGTGAATTCCTTCATGCGAACATCGTGACACACAGGAGCGCCAAAGAGAAGTTCGGGCCTATTCTCGTGACGTGAGCACGCTGCAACAAGGAATGACGGAACTGCAACGCCATAAAGAAATGGCAAGGCTCATCAAAAAATACGGGACGCCGTCATTCGGACGAAAGATTCGTGTTGATGAGCGGTTTTCGCATTTGGCGATGGCTATTGCTTCACAGCAACTGCATGGAAAAGCAGCGCAAACAATTTGGGAACGTATGCAAATTGCGGCCGATGGTCCGTTTACCGCGATCAATGTTTTACGCCAGCCGCCAGAGACGTGGCGTGAGTGTGGACTCTCGGGGACGAAGGTGTTGGCGTTGCTCGATCTGGCCGATGCTGTTGAAAGCAATCGACTCGACCTCAGCAAGTTGGGACGCAAACCCGAAGATGAAGTGATCAGCGAATTAGTGCAAATACGCGGTATTGGTCCGTGGACCGCGCAGATGTTTCTAATGTTTGCCTTGCATCGTCGCGATATTTGGCCCGCCGGTGATTACGGCGTGCGTGTCGGTTACAGCTTGGTCTTTGGTTATAGCGACATCGTGTCGGCTAAAGAGTTGGAGAATATGGCCGACAAGTATCGACCGTGGCGATCATTAGTGGCGTGGTACTGCTGGCGTGTCGCCGACGACCGTTAAAGATTGACCGGCGTTTCTTTGCTCATATCGTGAATGGGGAAGTGGCAGGCCACAAAGTGGTCGGGGCCAACTTCATTCATCACGGGTTCAACCTGCGCACAAAGTTCTTGCGCATTCGGGCAACGAGTGCGGAAACGACATCCACTCGGTGGCGCGACCGGCGACGGGAGTTCGCCTTCCAGTCGAGCGAATTGGCCGGGCACAACTTTGGGATCCGGAACGGGAATCGAATCTAAAAGAGCACGTGTATAGGGATGCGCCGGTGTTTCGTAGAGGCGATCGGGCGAGCCAACTTCGCAAAGTTTGCCTAAGTACATAACGGCGACGCGGTCACTGACGTTTTTGACCACGGCAAGATCATGAGCGATGAAGATCATGGTCAGGCCGTAGCGCTCTTTCATGTCCTGTAAAAGATTGAGAATCTGCGCTTGCACCGAAACGTCGAGTGCACTTACCGGTTCATCACAAATAATGACCTTCGGATCGAGCACAAGTGCGCGCGCAATACAAATACGTTGACATTGGCCGCCGGAAAATTCATGCGGTCGTTTCGAAGCAGCCAGAGATGGATCGAGACCAACATCTTCGAGGGTGGTGTTGACCTTTTCTTTTTGCTCTTCGGCCGTGCCTCGTTTCCAGATCTTTAAAGGTTCGGCGATGATGTTGGCGACTCGACGACGCGGATTAAGGGACGAAATCGGATCTTGGAAGATCATCTGCATATTGGACCGAACTTCACGTAACTCGGTCGATGTGAGTTCCGAGAGTTTCTTTCCTTGGAAAATGACGTCGCCGGAGTTAGGCCGGGGCATGTTCATGATGGCCCGGCCGGTAGTTGATTTACCCGAGCCTGATTCACCCACTAAGCCCAAGGTTTCGCCGGGCAAAAGATCGATGCTGACATCCGAGACGGCATTGACCTTTAAGCCCGTGCTGCCCACGGGGAATTCAACGACTAAATGTTCGGCGCGCAGAATTGTCTTTTCTGGATCGCGTAAATGTGCGGTTCCGCTACCGGCCATTAGGCACCACCTGTCGTAGAAATACCGACGCTGACACCAGCGGCCATGTTCTTTTCCAGTGCTTCACGATTCTCGTCGGTACCGCAAGGGAACCAACAGCGATATGAATGTGCACCTTCGGTAATTAACGGTGGCTCGCTTTCAACACATTTCGGTTGGGCGTAGCGACAACGAGGCGCAAAGTTGCATCCCTTTGGCGGAGAAATCAAATTCGGGGGTCGACCCGGAATGGCTTCAAGGCGGGTATGCGAAGGGTTTTCAATACGAGGAATCGAACGTAAAAGCGCCTCGGTGTAGGGCATCTTTACATTGTCGAAAAGTTCGGCAGTCGGAGCGTGCTCAACGACTTTGCCTCCGTACATCACCATGATTTCATCGGTACGACCGGCGACCACGCCAAGATCGTGACTGACCAAAATCATGGCCATATGACGTTCACGTTGTTGAGCGTCGAGAAGATCCAAAATTTGTGCTTGCACGGTCACGTCAAGAGCAGTGGTGGGCTCATCGGCGAAAAGGATTTTGGGTCCGCAGGCCAAAGCAATAGCAATTGTGACGCGCTGACGCATACCACCCGATAGCTGATGCGGGTATTCGTTTAAACGTTGGGCCGGCTCGGGAATACCAACCGACATCATGAGCGCTAAAGCGTTGGCATTGGCTTCTTCTTTATCGAGGCCGAGATGGTGGCGCAGCGATTCAGTGATTTGCTTTCCGATTTTCATAACCGGATTGAGTGAGGTCATGGGATCTTGAAAGACCATCGCCATTTCTTTGCCCCAAACAGCCGACATTTGTTTTTGGTCGTAATCAATGACGTCGACTCCGTCATATATGACGTGACCGGTGCGAATGACGTTCTTTTTGGGCAGCAGTCCCATTACTGATCGAGACAATACGGTTTTGCCTGAGCCGGATTCGCCCACGACACCGAGTGTTTTACCTCGGTCTAATGAAAATGAAACATCGTCGACCGCGCGCACAACACCGCGGTCAGTGACAAACGAGGTACTAAGCCCAGATACTTCTAACAAAGGCGTGCTCATAAGCCACCTTCTTTGATGTCGAAGTACTCACGAATGCGATCGCCAGCCAAATTGAGCGCAAGCACGGTGACGAAAAGAACCAAACAGGGCATAAGTGAAATCCACGGAGCGTTTTCGAGTTTGGGTCGACCATCGGCAATCATGCCGCCCCAAGTCGGAATTGGCGGACGAACCGATAAGCCGAGATAGGCGAGTGCTGCTTCACCGACAATGGCGACGGCCACCAAGATGATGGCGTATGACATAACGGGGAAGACCACGTTGGGAATGATTTCTTTAAAGATGATTCGCGACGTGCTCGCACCAAGTGAACGCGCTGCCATCACAAACTCACGTTGTGAATACACAAGCGTATTGGCGCGCACTAAGCGTGCGATCGGAGCAATAGCCACAATGCCGATAGCGATCGAAACCAACCACCATTCACGATTGTCGGTGAAACTCACAATGGAGAGCGCCAACAAAAGTGAGGGGAATGACAGGAGCACATCCATCGCGCCCATAAGAACAGTTTCGGTGCGGCCTCGGCGGTAGCCCGCAATTACGCCGACAATGCCGCCAAAGAACAAGCCGAAGAGAATCGAGGCAAAACCCACTTGCAGTGAAACGCGACCGCCCCAGATTGCGCGACTGAAAATGTCACGACCAAGGCTGTCGGTTCCCATCCAAAACTGCGAACTCGGCGGTTGCGACGGGCGGCCGACGGGAACGGTATGAGACTTAAGCGGCAACCAGGGCGCCAAAATTGCTGCAATCGCGATGACGGCGAAGACCCCAACGGCTATCCAAAAAATTGGGCCGAGACGTTTGCCAGCGCGTTCACCCTCAACCTGATCGGGGTCAAGATTGTGAAGGGGATCGCGTGTTGCGACATCAGCGTCGGCAGCCCGTGAAATTTCAGTGGCGAGATCGCCACTTGAAGCAAAAACAGAATCGGGTGCGGGACCGTTAGGCGAGGGCGCGGGCATGGCGGATCCTTGGATCTAAAGCAGCGTATAACAAATCGATTGCGAAGTTAATTAGTACGTAGCCAATTGCAATCACCAAAATCGCACCCTGCAGAGGGATGTAGTCCTGGCCGAGGATTGAATCGACGGTGTACTTACCTAAACCGTTAATCGAGAAAATCACCTCAATTAACAACGTGCCACCAATCAGTCGGCCGAAGTTAAGACCGATGACAGTGATGAGAGAAAACGTTGATGGTTTGAAGGCATGGCCGAAAAGAACACGTCGTGGTGACATTCCTTTGGCGCGCGCCATGGTGATGTAGTCCTCTTGCAAAGTGGCAATGAGATCAGTGCGGAAAAGACGCATGTACACGGCGCATTCCGCTGCGGCCAAGGTCACTGCAGGAAGGAAAAGTGATCCCAAACTTTGGAGCGGATTCTCTGTGAATGGCGTGTAGCCCGTTGCTTGGAACAGTCCGAGTCGGACGGGGAAGATCAAAATCAATACCGTGGCCAAAACAAAGTTTGGAATCGCAAGTAACGCAAAAAGGATCGCGGTACTCCCTCGGTCAAATATTCCGCCGGCTCTTCGCGCTGCAATCAAGGCAAGCGGAATTGCAATTCCTAACGCTAGGAACTGCGAGTAGAGAAGGATTTCGATGGTCACCGGCAAACGTTCTTTCAATGAATCAAGCACCGGTTGCGCATTACGAGCGGATGTGCCGAGGTCACCTGTTGCTACGTCGCCTAACCAGCGCGCGTAACGAACGGGAAGGGGATCGTCGAGATTTAACTCTGCTCGTTTAGCTTCAACGCATTTGTCGTCGCTGGCTCCAGCACAAAGTTTTGTTGCGGGATCGCCAGGCAAAAGTTCAAGTAAGAGAAACGAAAGGAAGGTGACGCAGAGAATCACGGCAACGAGTTGCACAAGTTTTCTGCGGACGAATCTCATGTTTGTTCCTTCTGTTTGGAGCACAAGTGCGAAACACATCTCCGCAATTGCGTGGGTGCTGCTTTGGGTAGGCGTTCGGAAGGAGGTTCCATGTGACCCCCGCCACATGGCAACTTAGCAGTTCCCCCTGCCCAACAACGCCCTCACCCTAGGCGAGAGTTGGTCACTGGATTGAAGATCAGCCCAAAATTTTCACCACTGTCCTCGTTCAATGAGGACCTCTTTAAGGACCATAAGTCGATCCGTCATGATCCCATCGACACCAAGATCAAGTAACTCGATTATTTCGGCTCGATCATCGATGGTCCACACATGAACCGGTAAAGACGCCCGATGGCACTTGCGCACGAATCGTTCGTCGACAAGGCGAACTTTGCCGGTACGCGGTGGAACTTGAACGCAATCGCCGGGCGGAACTTTCCGACCGATACCGAAACTCGATGCTCGTAGTTTCGCGATTGCGGCAGGACCCATTGAAGTGGCAATTCGGTTTCCGAACCGTTCACGGAAATAGTCGATGCGGGCATCAGAGAATGAACCGATACAAACCCGATCAACAACATTGAGTTCAGCAAGTAAATCGGCGAGAGGCTTGACAACCTCATCGTGTTTTGGATCGATATTGACTCGTAGATCAGGCCAAGTTTGTAAAAGTTCTGCCATCGTCGGAATCGGCTCGCGGCCATCAATCTTGGCTTCGGCCACTTGTGACCATTCCATCTCAGCGATTTCACCGGTGCGGTCAGTCACGCGATCAAGGTGATCGTCATGAAAGGCAATCACCACTCCATCGGCGGTGACATGGGCATCGGTTTCGACATAGCGGTAACCGAGGTCGACTGCATAGGCGAAAGCGGCCAAAGAATTTTCCGGCTGATCACTGGCGCCGCCGCGGTGGGCGAAAGCGAGCGGGGCGACATGATCAAAGAACGGATGCGCCATGGCGACACACTAGAGCGACTGGTTCCGAGAGGCTTTTTCGGCTGTCGCCGTTACCCTGATTTTCGTGCCTATGACTGATCGTTTCGCTGTGGTTATGGCGAAAGACGAAACTTCAATAGCGGTGGAGGAAGCGGCGCTTTTGGTAGCGGCCCATTTCCATCCCGTTGATGTTGCGGCACAGTTGGCGCGCCTCGACGCGATGGCCGATGAATGCGGAAGTAACGACGTCAACGAAATATGTCGCTATTTATTTGGTGAACTTGGTTTTACCGGGAATCAATGTGAGTACTACGCGCCGGAGAACTCATGTCTCGATGTGGTGGTTGAAAAACGCGTTGGTATTCCGATCACTCTTTCAGTCGTTTTGATGGCCGTGGCGCGTCGCTGCGGAAGAGATATGAGCGGTATCGGCTTTCCCGGACATTTTTTGGTGCGAGATGACGAATCCGGAACGTACATCGACGCATTTCATGGCGGACGACTTCTTTCCGTTGAAGATTGTCGACAACTTTTCCATCGATTGCATGGAAACGATGTCCCGTTCTCGGTGGCGTACCTTGACCCAGTAGGACCGCGCACGATTATTCGGCGGATGCTGAACAATCTCATTCAGATTTCCATCGCTGAAAATGATCATCGCTCGCGCGTCATTGCAACGAAACTCAGAGCACTACTTCCCGATGCATCCGTGAATGAGCGAGCCGATGTGGCGCGTGCACTTGAAGCGTCAGGCGATTTTGCCTCGGCCGCAATCGTGCTTGATGCCGTCGCGCTCGATGCTCCAGCCGCTGAATCTGAGGGCTTTCGCTCCATTGCCAAGATGCTCCGAGCGCGTCTTAATTGAGATAACGGTGCGCGCCGATTAAGAAAACTGATTTGTTCTTCATTTCCAGTCGGGTCGACCACTAGCGTGTCGGTATGGCTCGTCGCACCAAAATCATTGCCACTATTGGTCCCGCATCAGATTCTCCGGAAGTGTTGCGCGGTTTGGTCGACGCTGGCATGGATATCGCCCGTATCAATCTTTCGCACGAATCAGTCGAATTAGCGCTTGACCGCTATCACCGTATTCGCCAAGTGGCGGCTGAAGCAGCGCGTCCCGTTGGCATTTTGGTTGATCTGCCCGGACCAAAAGTAAGAGTGGGGAAGTTCCCCTCGGGCGGTGTGCAACTCGTTGATGGGCATGATTTTTGGTTAACGCCTGGCCGCGCTGAGAGCACGGCGGAAGTTGTTCATGTTGATTACGAACGACTCCTCGAAGACATTCATCCTGGCGACCTTTTGGTTTTCGGTGACGGTGCCGTTCAAGTGCAAGCGCAAGAGATCAAGGGCGATCGACTTTCGGTAAAAGTCATTCACGGTGGTCGACTCACCGGTCGTCCCGGAATTCATATTCCTTCCGATCGCTTAGGAATTGCGACGCCAACGACTGAGGATCTTCGCTTTCTCGAAGCGTTCGAAGAAGTCGGCGTGGACATGATTGCGTTGTCGTTCGTACGCAATGCATCCGATATTGAACGAGCAAATGTTGCGCCCACGCCGGAAGGACCGATGGTGGTGGCGAAGATTGAAACTCGCTCGGCAGTAGAGAATCTCGATTCAATCATTGCGGTTTCGGATGCTGTCATGGTTGCCCGCGGTGATTTGGGTTCGGAGTTTCCGATTGAAATGCTCCCGCACTTACAAAAAGAGATCATTCGTCGTTGTATTGCATTGGGTCGTCCCGTCATTACCGCTACGCAAATGCTCGAATCAATGGTGCACGCGCCAACCCCAACGCGAGCTGAGGCTTCCGACGTTGCCAATGCAGTTTTTGATGGCACCTCGGCGGTGATGTTGTCGGGAGAAACAGCTGTTGGTGCGGATCCGCAAAATGTTGTGCGCACGATGGCACGGATTGCTGCTGCCGCTGATGATCGTTTTGATTACGAGGGCTGGCCGGCGTTGGTGGAAATGATCAACGCGTTGCCCAATGCCGAAACAACACAAGCGGTCACCAACGCCATCACCTCGGCGGCACAACGAGCAGCCAGCGAAATTGATGCCGACGCCATTATTTGTGTTTCAAGTTCTGGCTTCACTGTTCGATCGGTCGCGCGTTATCGGCCTCGTTCGAAGATTCTCGGTTTCACCCCGGAAGAACGGACTGTGCAGCAATTGGCAATGTCATGGGGAACAACGCCGTACTTGCTCACCGCTACCGGCACCGCTGATGACCTGACCGATTCGGCAATTCGTATGGCGAAAGAAAAAGGTGAGGTGCAAAGCGGTGATGTCGTGGTGGTTGTTGCTGGCTCTGGGTATTCCAAAGGACGAGTCACCGACACCATTCGCGTTATCGAAGTTCGTTAACCGTGAAACGAAAAGTCGTTGATGGTTTATCGGTTCTTGAAAATTTGCCGGCGCGTATGACGTCCTCGGGGAGTCAATCGCAGCGCTGCATTGTTTTTGTGCATGGGGCAATGGATAAAGGCGCAGGGTTTCTTCCTGTTACCCGACACTTGCCGGATGAATACTGGATTAGTTATGACCGACGTGGATATGGCAAGTCGACATGTGATCCGGAAAGTGCGCTTTCAATTGACGCGCATATCGATGATTTGTGTTCCGTAATTGCTGCAATTCCGGTGCCCGTTGTTGTCGTTGGTCATTCTCTCGGTGGTGTGCTCGCGCTCGGCGCCGCCACACGTACCGACGCGGTCGTCAGTGTGGTGGTTTTTGAACCGCCGCTGTCTTGGTTGTCATGGTGGCCCCGTACCGATCCGACCGGCGTTGACGTTATTGCCCCAACGGCGAGTGAAACGGTGGATCGATTCATGGAACGCGTCATCGGCGTGACTGATTGGCAGGACATGTCGACTTCATTGCGCCAACAGCGTTATGACGATGGGCCGGCGTTGTTGGCGGAGTTGACTTCATTGCGTCGACAGGCACCATTTGATCCGCAAAAGGTTCACCAACCAGTCACTCTTTCCCGCGGCTCAACGACGGTTGACATTCGCTTGCGGGCAGTTGAGTGGTTGGAGGAGCAACTGCCTGTTGAACAACTCGTCGTTATAGATGGAGCTGGACATTTAGCGCATCGTTCGCATCCGAAAGAGTTCGCTCAAATGGTTCGAACCGCCGCGAAAACCTCTAGCGTGGAGTCATGAGTGATGCGCGCCCCGTTCAATTAAGTGCCAGTGGTCCTCCGTCGACGGTATTGCCCGACGAACCCAATGATTTGCTCATTGCTTTGGCACGGGCTGTAGCGGCTTCGGACCGTGATGCGATTTTCGCTTGTGTTGCGGCGGCTCCGCGCCAACCTCGTGTTTGGGCGGCAGCGGCGACAGTGGCAACGGACGAAATGGAGCGCTACGCCTATTACCGCGTTGGCTATCACCGAGGACTTGATTTGTTGCGCGCCAATGGTTGGCGCGGCAGTGGTTATGTTCGCTGGAACGCGCCATCGAATCGCGGCTTCCTCACATGCTTGGCAGGTCTGGCGCAGAGCGCGGCCGAAATCGGTGAAGCCGATGAAGCAGAACGTTGCGAACTGTTCTTGCGACAATGTGATCCCAGTTGGCCACCGGCTGATGGCGTTCAATTGTTTTAAATGACGCCACTAAAGCCGTTCTTGGGTGCTGTTCTTACCGGAGGCAAGTCGGTACGTCTCGGTGTTGATAAAACCACACTCTTGAAAGACGGTACGCCCTTAGCGGCCTATGTCGGCAGTGTTTTACTTGCCGCCGGTGCAGAGGTTGTCGTTGCAGTGGGCGGTCCTCAGACCAAAGCCACAAGTCATTCCGTTTTTTCCGATCATTGGGCAGATGCCGAAACGGATCAAGGTCCCCTCGCCGGGGTAGTTGCGGTTCTCGAACAGATCTCGAGCAATGCACAATTTTCAAAGTTTGAGACATGTTTAATTTTCGCCGCCGATACGCCAAATCTTGGAGTGCATACGCCGCAACAATTAATTGAAAACCTCGAACAGCATCCCGATGCTGACGTTGCCGTCTTAGTGGTTGATGAAGTTGATCAACCACTTACGGCCGCTTGGCGATCGACGGCGTTAGAAAACATACGTATCCGCTACGCCGAGAATGAACGCTCGGTTAGGGCTGTTCTTTCTGACCTTTCTGTCATTCGAGTGCATTCAACTGACAAAGACGCCATTGATGATGTTGATGTTCCTAGCGATTTAGGCCGCTACGATCTACGCAATGAGTGATGTTCCTGAAATTTCTGTTGACCAACTCGATGAACTTTTCGCCACCGGCGTTTTACTGATCGATGTTCGTGAAGATGATGAGTACACCGAAGGACATGTTCCCGGCGCGCACCACATTCCACTAGCCGATCTCGTAGAGCGGATTGATGAAATCGATAATTCGCAAACGGTGTATTGCATCTGTGCCATGGGTGGGCGCAGCGCCAAGGCCGTGGGCTTCTTGCGGTCCAATGGTTTTGATGCCATCAACGTTGCGGGTGGAACACAAGGTTGGGTGGCATCGGGTCGCGGCGTCGTGCAAGGAACGGATCCGGCCTAGTTGAGTCCGCATTCGGTCGTCGTTTCCGATCGCGAGTTTGGAGAACTTCTAAAGAAGTTGTCCGACCAAGAGGTTTATGCGATCGATACCGAATTTCATCGCGAGCGCACTTATTTTCCGAAATTGGCGTTAGTGCAAGTGGCGTGGGGGAATGAACTCGCGTTGATTGACCCTTTCGCCGTTGACTTTTCTCTTTTTGAAGTGGTCCTACAAGGACCACAAACTGCGGTACTGCATGCTGGGGATCAAGATCTAGAAATCTTGCAATTGGTATGCGGAACGGTCCCGCAAAAACTTTTCGATACACAGATAGCCGCAGGTTTCATGGGGTTGTCATCACCGTCGCTGGCCTCAGTACACGAACGCTACCTGCAAATTTCATTGGAAAAAGGGGATCGTTTAACAGATTGGCTGGCTCGTCCACTTACGGATGCGCAATTGCATTACGCCGCCAACGATGTTGCTCATCTTTTGAAATTGCAAGACGTAATGATTGATGAATTACGCCAACGGGGTCGTCTGCAATGGGCGTTAGATGAATGCGAAGTTTCGCGACTGCGATCTCGGGGTATGCGCGATCCATCCCAAGCGTGGCGTCGTATAAAAGAAGTGCGTTCGCTAAAAGGCCAAGCGCGTGCCGTTGCTCAATCAGTAGCCGCCTGGCGAGAAGTTCGCGCGGCAGAAATTGATGTTCCGGTTCGTTATGTGCTTTCTGACATTGCCGTGTGTTCCATTGCGCAAAAGCCACCGACAACCGTTTCGGACCTCGGTCAGTTGCGCGGAGTTGAACGATCAATCCGTCAAGACATAGCTGAAGATCTTTTGCGGGCTGTGAAGAAGGGAATAAAGGCTCCGATACCCACCCTCGATGACGCGCCGGTGGCGCCGTTGGAAAAAGATATGCGGCCAGCGGTGGCGTTGGCCTCGGCGTGGGTGTCGCAGTTGGCGCGTGATCTCGAAATCGATCCTGCGATCTTGGCTACTCGATCTGATCTGGAACAGTTTTTAAGGGGCGACCCTGCGGCCCGCCTGCGGTCCGGCTGGCGTTCCGAGGTGGCGGGTCGAGCCATTGAGATGCTGTTGGCCGGAGAAGCGGCCGTGGCCTTTGGGGGCAATGGAGAATTGGTCATTGAAGAGCGATCCCGTCGCCCTTATGGGTCGGAATCCTGAACTGGGCCGCATCTCGGTGAAATCCACCCGCTGGCGGTTTTCACCGGTACACTCGGAGCCGCAATCTCACCGACGGGAGTTGACCCGTGAAAAAGGGGCGACATCGGCGTTTCGAAGAAGCGAGAGCTCTCAAACGCACGAACGACAATCTTGATGCACTCCTTGACGCGAAGGACGAGGAGCCTTGTCCGGAGTGTGGCGCGGATCCAGGTCATGACCATTCGTCATGGTGCCTGTATGAAGCCAGCGCCGACGAAAACCCTTGGCCTAATTGATGGTTCGATAATCGTCAACGCAAATGGGTCGATGTCGGCCCGTTGCGTGCCTTTTTCTCATTTCCCGCGGTCGTCTGACCGCCTTTAACGCGAGCGCGCTCAATGAACTCACATTCCCCCCAACAATTACGCAGTGTTGCCCTCGTGGCGCACGTCGATCATGGCAAGACCACCTTGGTGGATGCTTTGCTGCGCGCGACCGGAACCTTTGGAGAACATCAGGCCGTCGTAGATCGCGTTATGGATTCCAACGATCAAGAACGCGAACGCGGTATCACCATTTTGGCCAAGGCCGCGTCGGTGACCTGGAACGACATTCGTATCAATTTGGTCGACACTCCCGGCCACTCTGATTTCGGTGGGGAAGTAGAGCGAGCCCTCACCATGGTTGATGGTGTTGTGCTGTTGGTTGATGCGGCCGAAGGACCATTGCCACAAACGCGATACGTGCTTTCGAAAGCGTTGGCGAACAATCTTCCCGCAGTGGTAGTGCTGAACAAGGTTGACCGAGCCGATGCGCGCCCCGATGAAGTTTTGGATGAGATCTATCAATTGTTTTTGGACCTCGATGCTGATGAACATGCCATCGAATTTCCCATCATTTCCGCCATTGCCCGTGAAGGGAAGTGTGTGGCCGGTATCGGTATGCCCGCCGATGGCGATGATTTAACGCCACTTTTTGAAGCGATCGTAAAAACGATTCCGCAACCTTCCGGCGATGCCGATAAACCGCTTCAAGCGATCGTTACCAACCTCGACGCGTCTGAGTATCTCGGTCGTCTCGCCGTTGGTCGAGTAATGAACGGTTGCTTACGTCGCGGCGAAACAGTGGCGCTTTGTGAAGAAGACGAGGGTCAAGCACCGTTACGTCGCAAACTCACACAACTCATGAGTTTTTCGGGAATTGGCCGCTTAGAAGTTGACGAAATTTGTGCGGGCGATCTGTTCATCGTGGCTGGTTTCCCTGAAGTCGAAATCGGCGACACGTTGGCCGATCCCACTGATCCGCAACCATTGCCGCGTCTCGTTGTTGATGAACCGGTACTGCGAATGACATTCGGTGTGAATACTTCACCATTGGCCGGAAAAGAAGGTCAGTTCCTTACATCGCGCCATTTACGGGAACGCCTCGATCGCGAAATTTTGGGCAATGTTTCGATTCGTCTAGAAGAAACTGATTCACCGGACGTCATCGAAGTCGCCGGTCGTGGTGAATTGCAATTGGCGGTCCTTATCGAAACGATGCGTCGTGAAGGTTACGAACTTCAGGTAAGCCGTCCCGAAGTTATTGTGCGCGAGATCGACGGCGCGAAACATGAGCCGCTTGAACGTGCAGTTATCGATGTGCCCGATGATCATGTCGGTACCGTCACCCAAGCCCTGGCGCCCAGAAAAGGTCGAGTCATCGATTTAGCCATGGGTGATATCGGACGCACCATCATCACCGCCGAAGCTCCTTCGCGCGGACTTATTGGCTTTCGTTCGCAACTTCTCACCGCTACACGAGGCACGGCACTTATGCATCAGCATCATGCTGGCTGGACTCCATGGGTTGGCGATCTGCCCAGTCGTAAAGGCGGCGCCATGATTTCGGATCGTGAAGGCGTCACCACGGGTTACGCACTCGATAATTTGCAACAGCGGGGCGAAATGTTCGTCGGTCCGGGTGAAAAGGTTTACGAGGGAATGATCGTGGGCGAGAACGCGCGTAGTGACGATATGGGCGTCAATGTGGTGCGAGAAAAGCAAAAGACAAATATCCGCACTCATTCCGCTGACGAAGCAATCAAATTGGTTCCGCCGCGCGAACTCACCTTGGAAACAGCAATTGAATTCATTGCTGATGATGAGTTAGTTGAAGTGACGCCAACGTCATTGCGTTTGCGTAAACGACTGCTGAAAGAATCCGATCGACGTCGGGCGAATAAACGCTCTTAATCAGACGCTGGTCGCCGCTTAAGAGCGGGGTGCGGTAAATACGTCTCTTTGGGGCGCGATTCGAGTAGTTCGACGATTCGTTGGTAAGCCGCTTCACCGACCATGGCGGAAATTTCTTCTTTGCTCGAGACGTACACGGGTTTGTCGCCCACGAAGGCACGCGGATCTTCGGTGCACCACCAATGGAAATCTTCGCCACCGTCGCCCCAATCACGACGTTTCCACTCGCGCAAGACGTTTGTCTCGTGATCGTTTTCGTCAGTTTGGTAATCGAGGCGAATTGGAACTTGCCAACAAACTTCCGGCTTCCAATCCAAGAAACTGATATTGCGCGCCACCGATGCCGAGTGAAGCGCGCAACCGGCGCCCGAATGGAAATCCGGGCGGTTGAGGAAAATGCAGGCGCCTTGAACTCGTCGAGTTACCCAGTCGCCCTCTTCCTTTTTCGTGGGACCACCGTGTTTGATGGACTCATTGCGGAATTGCCATTCCTCATCGGTTAAGTGCAATGCGGCTTCCTCAACGCGCAGGCGATCGGCTTTGTCAGTGAAATGGGCGCCATGGACACAGCAGCCTTTTCCAGCCTCGGCGGCAGGATTCTCCTCAATACCGAGACAGCCATTTCCGTAAATGCAGGTCCAATTCGACATCAGCCACGTGGCATCAAAGGTGTAGGTCTCACCATCGAGTTCAAAAGAAATCCACTCATGAACGTCATCGTCAGTGATCTCCGATCGCGTGAGCGAATTGGTGGATTTGGTCGTTGCTTTCTTCTTTGTTGCTGTGGTTGATTTTTTCGCGTTTTTGGCCATCGGTTTTACCCTAGCGTTCCTACTTGGTTGAGAGGAGTTTTCATGGCAGGTGAGTTCGATGAAATTCGGTCACGGCTTGAGGTGATAGCCGAAGAGTTGGCCGACCTTGCAATCATTCGTTTACGTGAATCGATTGATGCGGGCGGCAAAGAATTACCTGTTGATGAAAAGCGTCTGACGCGGGCGCGGCGCGCGGTAGAGAAGGCGATTTCTTTGCTGCGTGAACCGGATGGTGAACTTGATTAGAGGGCGGCTAAGCGGTCGTAGAGGGTGGTTCGTTGCACGGCGCGACGACCGATAGAAGTCGCTAATTGTTCAAAATCAGCGGGTTCCATTCCTTGACCGTGATCGGCTCCCGCCGCTCGGGAAATGTTTTCATCCATCAGCGTTCCACCAACATCGTTGGCACCCGCTTGGAGTATTTGCGCAGCACCGCTTTGACCCATCTTCACCCAGGACACTTGGATGTTGTCGATAAGTCCGGCATAGGCGATGCGAGCAACTGAATGCATAAGCAATGCTTCGCGGAAGGTGGGACCACGTCGAGCCTTGTGCTGCAGATAGAGCGGTGTCGCCATATGCACAAAGGGGAGGGGAACAAATTCGGTGAATCCGCCGGTCTCTTTTTGTAGCGAGCGTGTGCGCACAATGTGGCGCGCCCAGTGGCGAGGGGATTCGATTGCGCCGAACATGATGGTGATATTCGAGCGCAGTCCTACCTCGTGCGCAGTGCGATGAGCGAAAAGCCATTCATCGGTATTGATTTTGTCGGGACAAAGCGTGGCGCGGATTTCATCGTCCAAAATTTCCGCTGCCGTGCCTGGAAGTGTCTTAAGCCCTGCTTCTTTCAGCCGCAGTAAGTAATCGTGAAGTGGTTCGCCAAGGCGACGTGCACCTTCGGTTACTTCTAAAGCTGTGAATGCGTGGATATGAATCGATGGAGCCGCTTGCGAAACCGCCCGCGTCACATCGATGTAGTAGTCGCCATCGAAGTCGGGGTGGATTCCACCTTGTAAACAAACTTCGGTTGCGCCTAGCGATTGCGCCTCTACGACTCGCTGCGCAATATCGTCGAGCGTCAACAAATACGGCGTGCCGCGCAGATTCAATGAAAGGGGGCCTTTGCTGAAGCCGCAGAATTTGCATTTGAACGTGCATACGTTCGTGTAATTGATGTTGCGGTTATGGACCCACGTGATGTCGTCACCGACTATTTCTTTTCGAAGTTCGTCAGCCACTGCCGCGATGGCGGCCACGTTGTGGCCACGTGCGCTAAAGAGCGTGGTGATCGCATCTTCATCAAGTTCATGACCGTTACGGGCATCATCAAGTAATTCTTTGAAGATTCCTGTCGGCTGAGCTTCGGGATCAAGTAGGAACGGCGGAGCGAATTTTGAACCAGAGCTCCAAATGGTGGAGTTCAATCCGATCTGCAGCACCTCTACGCCATCATCAACTTGTTCCGGTGATGCTGGCTTCAGTTTCTGCACGAAAATCGCGCCGGGATCATCGCGTCCAAGAGATTCGGCATCACTGCGATCGAGGACGGCGAAACGCAATCCTTCGTCCAGCCATCGTTCACTTTGCGCAGCGAACTCCGGATGGATGGTGAGGCGGGGAGCGAGCGTAAAGCCGCGCGACTCGGTGACATCGCGTAGACGATCCAAATCGGGCCAGGGACGTTCAGGGTTGACGTGGTCGGCGGTTACTGGCGAGACACCACCCCAATCGTCGATGCCAGCATCCAAAAGAACACCGAAATCATCGGAGAGATTCGGCGGTGCTTGTAAATGTATTTCGGCCGGCAGGATAAGTCGGGCTAATGCGATCGCTTCAAGGTAATCGTCGAGTGGGCATGGCGGTTCGTTATGCATGGCGGTTCCTTCCTTGGGAAGGAAGTTCTGCACGATGACTTCTTGTACATGTCCAAAACGCTCATGTGATTCAGAGATGGCCAACAGCGCATCAATACGATCTTGTCGATTTTCGCCAATGCCAACGAGGATGCCGGTGGTGAACGGGATTTGTAATTCGCCGGCATAACGCAAAGTAGCGAGGCGTCGTTCCGGAGTTTTATCGGGCGCGCCGCGATGGCAAGGAAGATCAGCGCGCAGTGATTCGATCATCATTCCTTGCGATGGTGAGACGGTACGTAAGCGCTGGAGTTCTTCACGACTTAACGCGCCGGCATTGGCATGAGGTAACAAACCAACTTCCTCAATCACCATTTTCGACATCGCCACTAAGTAATCAACGGTGGAGGAATAGCCGTGATCGTTCAGCCACTCCGCCGCTACCGGATAGCGCTCTTCGGGCGCTTCACCCAAGGTGAAAAGCGCTTCGTGGCAACCCACGCGGGCCCCGGCCATTGCCAACGCGCGCACCTGAGCAGGCGAAAGGAATGGCGAATCCAAACGAGCGGGCGGTTGGGCAAAGGTGCAATAGCCGCAGCGATCACGACAGAGCATCGTGAGAGGAATGAAGACTTTGGGTGAATAGGTAACGCGCACACCAAATGTGGCGTCGCGCTTTTCTCGCGCCATCGCCATCAAATCCGGCAAAGGAGCCTTCCCCCAAGTTGCTACGTCAGCGGTAGCCATGCCGAGAGCCTAGTTGCTCAGTAGGGCTGCTTCGCTAGTCGGCAAAGCGCGCCTTTAGGCAGAAAACTGCTGATCTTTTTCGGCGAGCGCAGATAGAAGATCATCGAAGGAATCGATGAACGACTGCACGCCATCGATTTCCAATTGATCAGTGATCTCTCGGAGAGAAATTCCGGCTGTTGCTAAATCATCGAGCACCGAATGTGCTTTTGCTTGGTCTGCTGCCAATGTGTTCGCCAGAGTTCCGTGGTCAAGAAACGCCAGCAACGTCGAATCGGGAATGGTATTGACGGTTTGGGGTCCGATGAGTTGGTCGACATACAACGTGTCTGAATAAGAGGGATTTTTTGTTGAAGTTGACGCCCAGAGGGGGCGCTGCACCGCGGCTCCATTATCGGCAAGCGCTTGCCAACGTGGCCCAGAAAAAATTGAAGTGAAACGTTCGTACGCGTCCTTGGCATTTGCAATTGCCGCGACGCCGCAAAGATCGGTGCGACCGAGTTCGGTTGCGCGGGCGTCGACGGCCGAATCAATCCGGCTAATGAAAAATGAAGCCACGGACGAAACTGAACCGAGTGCTTTGTTGCATCGCTCGAGACCGTCGATATAAGCGTGCATCACTTCTTCATAACGCGAGACCGAAAAAAGCAAGGTGACGTTCACGTTGATGCCTTCAGCGATCATGTCGGCGATAACAGGAACACATGCTTTCGTGCCTGGAATCTTGATGTAGATATTGGGCATATCCACTTTGCGAAACAGAGCGCGCGCGGCTGCGGCGGTGCCAGGACCATCGTGGGCGAGGTGAGGGGACACCTCAATTGAGACATATCCATCGAGGCCATTGGATGATTCGTATAACGGCGTTAATGCCAAAGCCGCATCTTTGATGTCACTACAAACAAGTTCCCAATAACAGTCTTCAATTGACAGACCTTGTTGACGTAACGAACGAAACTGTTTGTCGTAAAGGTCCGAAGACGTGATTGCCTTTTGGAAAATTGATGGATTGGACGTGATGCCGCGCACACCGTCGTTAATCCATTGCGTCAGCGTTCCATCGTGAAGCCATTGACGATTGATGTTGTCGAGCCACGGACTTTGTTGATACTGAGAATAGAGATCGTGCAGTCGGCTCAAAGCAGGTGTCCTTAACTGTTGATCACCAAGTTGGCGTGTTCGACGACATTTTCAACGTTCATTCCAAACAGTTCCATTAATTGGCCGCCTGGTGCACTAGCGCCGAAGTGATCGATACCCACCGATGCATCGGCCCATAACGACCAACCAAATGTTGAACCCGCTTCCACCGAAACCCGCGGGACGCCATCGGGGAGAATCGACAACTGATAATCGTCGTCCTGGGCGCAAAACAAGTCCCAAGAGGGCATAGAAACAACGCGCACGTTCTGGCCTTGTTCGGTTAGAACTGCAGCCGCTTCAAGACAAAGAGACACCTCGGAGCCTGTGCCGATCAAGATCACATCGGGCGTACCGGCGCAATCGGAAAGTACATAGGCACCTTTGGCGACCGCCGTGTTGTTCTTGGTTCCTTCAAGGACTGGAAGGTTTTGGCGCGAGAGCACAAGGACAGTTGGTCCACCCATTTCAACCGCAATTTTCCATGCTTGGGCCGTTTCATTGGCGTCGGCCGGACGAATTATGCGTAAGTTCGGCATGGCGCGCAGTGACGCTAAATGTTCGATTGGTTGATGCGTGGGGCCATCTTCACCTACGCCAACTGAATCGTGCGTTAGCGAAAAAATCACATGATGCTGCGAAAGGCTGGCCAGTCGCAGCGCTGGTCGTAAATAGTCGGCAAAGACAAAGAATGTTCCGCCAAACGGCAACGTGCCACCATGTGCGGCCATTCCGTTCATTACGGCGGCCATGGCGTGCTCACGTACACCGAAATGCAACTGGCGGCCCGTGCGATTCGTGCGGCTGAACGGTTCTTCGCCATCAAGTTCGACTCCGCAATTTCCCGTGAGGTCAGCGCCGCCACCAAGAAGACTCGGAATGTAGGGGAGAAGCGCGTTCACTACTTTCTTCCCTGCGTTACGAGTGGCTACCGATTCGCCTGGTTCCCAAGTGGGTAACGCTTCGGTCCAACCAGACGAAGCGCCGAGTGAAAGTGCGAGTGAAAACTCAGCGGAATTCGCGCTGGACTCATAATTTTCATACCAACGCTTACGAAGTTGTTCACCGCGTGTTCCGGCGGCACGCATATGTTCCAAAACTTCGTCGGGGCAATAGAACGGTTCATTGGGAATGCCCATAACTTCTTTGGTTTTGGCGATCTCTTCGTCACCGAACGGATTGCCATGGGCAAACGCTGTATCGGTATAAGACGGCGAAGGGAATCCGATATGACTGCGCAGAATAAGGAGTACCGGCTTGTCGGCGACTGTCTTTGCTCTTTCTAACGCGTTGGTAAGTGCATCGACATCGTTTGCGATTTCGCCGACGACTTCGACGTGCCACCCGTAGGAGGTAAAACGCGCGGCTGCGTCATCGCTTAACGCCAACTCGGTGGGGCCATCAATAGAAATGTGATTGTCGTCGTAAATGGCGATCAACTTTGACAAACCTAAATGGCCTGCAAGGGACGCAGCCTCATGGCTGATGCCTTCTTCTAAGTCGCCGTCGCCACAGATCACATAGGTGTAGTGATCGATAAATTCCGAACCGAAGCGGGCGCGTAACGATTGTTCGGCTAATGCCATGCCTACCGCGTTCGCGATTCCTTGACCAAGCGGACCAGTGGTTACTTCAACACCGGGACAATGATGTAACTCTGGATGTCCGGCTGTTGGTGACCCGAACTGACGGAAGTTTTTGAGATCATCAAGCGTCAATCCGTAACCGGTTAAGAACAACATTGCGTATTGCAAAATCGACGCGTGTCCGGCGGAGAGTATGAATCGATCCCGATTAGGCCATGCGGGGTCGGACGCGTCGTAATTCATGATGCGTGTCCACAACACATACGCCAAAGGCGCAAGAGCCATGGCGGTGCCAGGATGTCCCGACTTCGCTTTTTGGGGTGCGTCGAGAGAAAGCCCTCGGATCACATTGATGGTGGTAGTCGTAATTTCGCCTTCGGTCACGTGCCGACCTTAGTAGTGGTGACGGTCGAAAATGGCCGTTGTTGAACCGTTCAATGAGAGAAATTTTCGTTGAGCATCTTTGGCGAAAATCGGTGAGGCACTGAATCCACCGATCGCCGAGGTTCGCAAGGTGTCGGTAGCGGTCTCCATAAGCGTGGGTGTTAGTTGTCCCAGCATGAATCCTCCGGACGCAGATGGGGAAAGAACTTCGCCGCCACTCAATGTGGCCACAAGGTCGTGGGTCGCCATCGCATCGTCGGCTCCCGCGATCCGCACATTCGTGCCTGCTGGCAGGGCACTGCTTAGAGCAATCGATTGTGTTGATCGATCGGCGCCAAGGATAGTGACCGGAGATTGACCATCGTTCGAGATGATGAGACAGAGTGAAGTCACTAATTGTTGACGTGCAAGTCGTCGGGTTTCACTTTCTATCGGTTCATTACTTTCGGAAAGTGAGAGCGCAACGGCGTCGTAGAGGACAGAAAGCGCCGGTTGGTTGTTGAACTCCATGACCATGCCGCCATGTACTTTGGTGATGATCAGATCATCGGAGATAGGTGACAGGGCTTGCGTTGCTGCGATTTCAAAGTCGCCGGAAAGTAATAGCGCGCCCGCCGAAAACAATTCATTTCCAAAACCAAGTCGCGCGCCATCGGGTGAGTCGGAGTTCACTACGCCCCCGATGATGTCAGTTGCGGGATGATTTTCGGCGAAAACATCAAACGAAAATGTGGGTTGTGAAAAAGAAAGGGGAGTGGCTATGACGACAGCCGAATCCCCTTGAACTTTTGCCGATTCTGCATCCGAGCAAAAATGTAAATCGACATCGCTTCCGGAAGAAAAAGTTGTGAGGGCAATCGCGCAACCAGATTGCTGCAGGAAACCCGAACCAATCACTCCACTGGCACAAACCAAACCAACTTTTTGCGGCCGCAAAATTGTGGCCACCGTTGAGGTGATCTCAGAAAGTGTTCCCACGAAGTGTTCGGAAGCACCAACGATGACGATATCGATTTCTTCGTTTTGTTTTTCCAAAATATCGGCCAGTGTTTCGCCGACGGCATGGGCCGCGATTGGATTTTGCGATAACGAAGAAAGTAGTTGCACTAGACGGGTGGCAAAAGAGTGAGTGGAACAGTGACGACAGGGCCAAGGTCAATGCGGCAATCAGCGTGAATTGTTCCGTAGTCCTCAAATGTCAATTCGGCGCGAACTAAACGGAAATTAAATTTTCCAGGTTCCACTTGGAGTGGTTGCACATTGCGTGCCAGTTGCTCATCGCCGCGTCGATACACGACTTCGAGTGCGCCCGTTGGCTTTGCATCGGCCGGACAATGAACGATCACACACAAGTGTGGCTCGAGCGTTACGGGTACTGGCGATGGTGCTGCTAAAGAAAACTGCACGCCGCCAAGATCAAGCCGAGTCGAAGGTCCGGGAACTTGACGGGTCTCAATTGAGTCGAGAAAGAGTGCGGCAAGAATGTCCATTGGATTTCGGTAGTCCTTCACTGGCAGCGATTACGTTGAAAATAGGTCAATTTATGACGCACTTTCCAATGGGCGTCAGTGATAGTGCAACCACCGCTAGCCTTAGAAAATGGCTGTGAGCGAAGGCGCTGTTACGACTCGGGAGCAAATCCTGATTGAAGCTGAGCGTTGCTTTGCTCATAGTGGATTCGATGGAACGTCACTTAACGATATTGCTGGAGCAGTTGGTATTCGGCGTTCAAGTGTGTTGCATCATTTTCCATCGAAAGACGCCATCTACCGCGAAGTATTTGAGAGGGCGATGGCCGAATGGCTGACTCGTCTAGATATCGCCAGCGACTCTTCGGCAAGCGGCTGGGAAAAAGTCGATTCCGTGCTCGTGGCTGGTTTCCGGTTCTTTGAGGAAAATCCCGAATTCGTGCGCATTGCGCGGCGCGAAGCCTTAGACGACGGTGGCCATCTGCGCATTGATTTAGGTGAAGCCTTGCGTCCGCTTTTTGTGCGGGCCGTTGCTTGGTTTGATTCCGAAATGGACAAGGGAACATTTCGTCGTTTTGATTCCGCTCAGTTGTTATTGACTGGCTATGGCGCTTTGTTGAGTTACTTCTCTGATCTTCCGTTCATCGCCGGTCTCATAGAGCAAGATCCACTCGCTACCGATGCTCTGGCTCAACGCTTAGAGCATGTTCGCTCGTTTTTCCGTGCTGCTTTAGTTCCGTGACACTTTCTGAATTCGAATCCAAAGAGTTGCTGAGACAGTTCAACGTTCCATTTTTGGAGGAATGTCTCGCCTCCGATGCCCAAACAGCTTCAGCATTCGCCGCCAATTATTCCGGACCCATGGCCGTCAAACTTTGTGGCGACAACATTGCTCATAAAACTGAGCGTGGTCTTGTGCGCTTGGGAGTTGCGCCGGAAGCCGTGGGGGAAGTGGCTGATGAATTACTTGCGGCCGGCACGGAAGAAGATGCGGTTACCGGCGTACTGGTGGCTCCGATGGCAGAGGGAATACGCGAGTTCATTGTCGGTATCCATCGCGATGAAAGTTTTGGTTTCACCATCATGGTGGGCGTAGGCGGCGTGTTGGCTGAAGCAATAGCCGACGTGGCCTTTCGTCTCGTACCAATTAGTCGTTTCGATGCAACGGACATGCTGCATTCGCTGCGCAGTCAATCGCTCTTCGCTCCATTACGCGGCGAGCCCGCCGTGGATCACGAAAAGTTTGAGGAACTACTTCTGGGATTAAGCGCCGCTGCGCAATCAATTGAAGGATTGCGATCAATAGATCTCAATCCGGTGCGCATTTGCAATGGACTACCAGTTGCTCTCGATGCGTTAGTGGAGATTGATCGATGAGCGCGTTTACGAACGAGCATTTTTCCGCCTTGTTTGATCCGAACGTTGTTGTCGTTGCTGGTGCATCAACGCACCCAGGAAAATTTGGTTTCGTGGCGCTGCACAATATTTTGGCGTCGGGTTTCCGCGGAGATGTTTACGCCACTAATCGCGAGCAACAAGAAGTTTTAGGACGGCCGACCTTTGCCTCAATCGCCGCACTGCCATGCGAGCAGATCGATCTCGTCTTTCTGTGCACACCGCCTCAGTTCAATGAAGAGGTATTGCGCCAAGCGGCTAGCAAAGGAGCCAAAGCAGTCTTTGTTGCATCCGCCGGTTATCGCGAAGCATCCGCTGAGGGTGCCGAAGCAGAACGCCAATTAGTGGCACTCGGTCAGGAACTTGATCTTTTAATTGTTGGACCGAACGGGCAAGGTTTGGTGTCGACTCCCAAATCGTTATGCGCGCAAATTGTTGCGCCCTATCCGCCCGCCGGTTCAATCGGAATTGCGAGTCAGTCCGGCAATTTTGTTTCATCTTTTTTGAATTTGTCGCGCCAAGCCAAGGTTGGCGTTAGTCGGGCTATTTCGGTCGGCAATGCGGCCAGCGTTGGCGTTGTGGAGATGGCGGAATTTTTCGCTGATGACCCAGCAACCAGCGTTGCTCTTCTCTACGTCGAGGGAATCGAAGATGGGCGCGATTTTGCTGAACGTATGCATCGCGTTTGTCAGAAAATTCCGGTGGTCATTATGAAGGGCGGGCGATCGCAACAAGGAGCACGTGCCGCAGCCAGCCATACCGGATCGTTAGCAACCGATGATGTGGTCTTTGACGGGATGTGTCGTCAGATCGGAGCGCACCGCGCTAATTCCATTGCTGAGGCGTTCGATTTCGCCGCCGCCTTTGCCACCATGAATCTGCCCGAAGGCCCGCGCTTAGGAATTGTGACGACCGTGGGAGGATGGGGCGTGCTCGCAGCTGATGCTTCCGCCTCGACCAATTTGGAATTGGCCACGTTGCCGCAAGATCTAGAAGAACGACTGAACGAACTCTTGCCACCGCGTTGGAGCAAAAACAATCCCATCGATTTGGCTGGTGGCGAAACCAAAGACACGATCGTCGATGTGCTGAATGCAGTTGTGGCACACGATGCATTTGATTCGGTGCTGCTTTTAGGAATGGGCATTCAATCGAACCAGGCAAAACTTGAAGAGTTCGGCGGTTTTTATCCGGACTTCGGCCTCGAGCGAATCGTTTCTTTTCATTATCGCCAGGATGCTCGCTACGTCACTGAGGCTTTACGTTTGGGCAGAGAAGAGGAAAAGGCCGTTGCGATTGCCACGGAACTGGCAATTGGTGATCCAGACAATGCGGCGGTTCAGGCCGTTGTTGATCAAGGTGGCTATTGCTTTAGTTCAGCGGAACGAGCAGTTTTCGCCCTTGGGCAGTTATACCGGCGCAGATTGTGGTTGGAACACCAGTAATGACACCCAACGATACGCAGAGTTTTCGTCGGCCCGTTCGACAAGCGGCATTGGTGTTGGCGGTCCTCGCACTTTTTCTTTTCGCATCGATGCCATTAGCCACGCAAGCCGACGCGCAAGAATCCGATGTAGTTGTCGAGCCGGTGACTCCCGTTCTTTCGGCTCGACGCTTTGCGCCGGTGTTGCAAACGACGAATGCCGATCCTGCGTTGAATAATGATTTGAATGCGTTCCTGCGCAGCACGCCGGGTGATGCTTGCGTTTTAGTGAAATCCGACGGACGAGTCGTCGTTGATCGAAAAGCAGATACTGCTTTTGCTCCGGCATCTCTAATGAAATTGGCAACTGCCATAGGCGCGATGGAGATCTTGGGTTCCGACTATCGGATGCAAACGAAGTTTGTGACGAATGGGAAGTTCTCGAATGGTGTCGTTGATGGTGATCTATATGTCATTGGTGGCGGTGACCCGCTAATTACGACAAAAGGTTATAAATCAGTGTTTGATGACCCTGATCAGTTGCTGGAACCAATGGGCGACGTCGTAAATACATTGAAAGAAAAGGGTGTTAAGGAAGTGCGGGGCGCGATCATCGGCGATGACTCGCGTTACGAAAATGTGCGCTGGATCCCTAGTTGGCCAACTCGCTACCAAATTGGCGGAACCGTTTCACCGCTGTCGGCACTGGTCGTCAACGACGGCAACACTGGTTACACAGAGACTCCTGACGAACCAACAACCGATCGAAAAGCAGGGGATCCTCCGCTGTTGTTTGTGCAGACGTTGAAAACTCTGCTTAATCAAAATGGGATTAACGCCAATGGTGAAGCCCGTACAGGTCGCGCTCCTGGCGAAGTGAAAGAAGTCGCCGTCTTCGAATCTGTTCCGATGATCGACATTGTCAACGAAATGTTGGCCAACTCCGATAACACCACCGCGGAATTGGTTCTGCGTGAAATCGGTATGCAGAACTCCGGTGAGGGAACTACCACGGCTGGATTGGCTGCGGTGCGTGAAGTTCTTAGCCAAAAATCAATTCCTCTTGATGGATTTGTTCAAGTCGATGGGTCCGGACTTGATCTCAACAATCGAATGTCGTGTCGAACCGGTTTGGCCCTTTATGAAACCGTTGACACCTATTCCGATGTCACAACCAAACTTCCGGTGGCGGGGCGTACCGGTACGTTGCGCAAACGCATGTTGCAGGCAGAAGCGACCGGAAAAGTTGTGGCGAAAACGGGAACACTGAATTCGGTAAATGCGTTAGCGGGACGAGCGACAACGAAGCCAGGCAATTTCATTGAATTCGTCTTCATCCATAACGGAACCGATCCGCGCGGACAAGTTGTGGGTGACATTGTCGCTGAACGGCTCATGACTTTTGCCAAAGGCGCGAAACTCTCTGCGCTTTCCCCGGCGGCGGCAAAACAAACAACGCCCGAGAAGAACGATAAATGAGCGACTATTACCAATTGCCGATGTTTCCATTGGGGTCGGTTGTTTTTCCGCAAATGGTTTTGCCACTACATGTTTTTGAAGAGCGCTATCGGCAATTGGTCGAGGAGTGTCTCGCCGGTGACGGAATCTTTGGAACTTGTCTTATCGAGCGAGGCTCGGAAGTTGGCGGGGGAGATACGCGTTCGGATACTGGGACACTTTTGCGGATAGTCGATGCGCAGCAAATGCCTGATGGTCGCTACGGAATTGTTTCGGTGGCTATCGGTCGTTGCGAAATTTCCGAATGGCTTCCCGATGATCCCTATCCAATGGCGATGGTTGCGGAGTGGCCTGATCAAATTCCGATAGAAGGATTCGCTGACGAACTTGATGGCTTCGTAAGTGCACTGCGGCAATTTTTGGCCCGAGCGGTTGAGATGGGAGTGGACTGGGGTCCGGCCACCTTCTCCGTTCCACCGGATGCCACCATGGCCACATGGTTTCTGGCCTCGTTAGTTCCGGTTGGTCCACTCGATCGCCTTGAGATCCTGCGCACTCCAGGGCCTTCGCAGCGGGTGCGACTTATGAGTCGGCTTCTCGATGAACAGTTCGCCATGTTGGAGCGACAAATCGAGTTATTCGAATCCGGCACTGAGGCCGACGAAGGTCCAGATCTGCCCTAATTCCGGTACAAGCGGTAAAGGTGCGATACTGGCACCCATGGCAGAACAGTCGATTGGCGACCGCATCAAAGAAGTTTGGGACATGGTCGTCGCCTATGCCAAACAAGAAACGATCGATCCGTTACGCACGATTGGTCGCTATGTCGCTTATGGCATTGGTGGAATGGCAGTCATAACACTCGGTGTTGTGCTGCTCGGTTTTTCTCTTCTGCGCGGTCTACAAGACATTGACGTGTTCGATGGTTTTTGGAAATGGGTGCCGTATTTGGCGCTCGTCATCCTCTTTGGCGGTTTAACTGCGATTGCCGTTAAGCAGATTTCTCGGCCGAGTGGAGCGAAGAAGGCGGCACCGAAATGAAGCATGCCGCCGAACCAAAGAAGATCACACGTGATGATCTCGAATCGAAGTTTCGATCGATTCAAGGCGAAGTAGCCGAGGTCGAAGATGATGCCCTCAGTATTGGCACCATCGTGGTTGCGGCTGTTGCCGTTTCGGTTGTGGTGCTGGCATTTGCGCTTGGAAATCGTCGTGGAAAGCGACGTCGCACGGTTTTGGAGATCCGCCGCGGATGAGCATCCTGTCGACCGCTCGTCGCTTGGGAATTTCTAAAGGTGTTCTAGGCGGAAATAGGAAGTGGCTCATCATTGGTGCCATTGCTTGGACGCTGCGTGCGTTGCGGTGGGCATGGACCCCGTCACCGAAAACGGTGTACCGCAAGAAACTCGAAGTGGGCGAAACGATCGTTGTGCGTCATGATCCGCCGCGACCCACTCGCCGGCAACGACGGAAAACAAAGCGTCAACAACGCAAACTCGAAAAGCGCTCCGCAAAGCGCTTAGCCCGCCAACGCAAAGGCGACATGTCCGATGTCTAAACCTTTTGCCGCGGGCGACAAAGTGCTCTTGATCGATGCCAAACGGCGTCGTTACCTCATCACCTTGAAACCACAAGGTGAATTTCATTCTCATTCCGGCTTCGTTCCCCACGAGTCCATCATGGGTAAAGAAGAAGGGGAGACGGTGTATTCCACGCGTGAGACACCGTATTTGGCTTTGCGTCCAACTTTGGCAGATTTCATTTTGAAGATGCCTCGCGGCGCGCAAGTCATTTATCCAAAAGACCTTGGACCAATCTTGATGTTCGCCGACATTTTTCCGGGCGCAAATGTTTTCGAATCAGGAATTGGTTCAGGTGCACTTTCCATGGCGATGTTGCGAGCCGGAGCGTCAATTGTTGGGTACGAATTGCGTGAAGACTTCGCGGCGCGTGCACAAGAGAATGTGCAGTCTTTTTTGGGTGCGGAAGCGATGTCGCGCTATCGCGTTGAGTTGCGCGATTCCTATGAGGGAATCGACGAGACCAACCTCGATCGCGTCGTTTTAGATTTGCCGGAACCTTGGCGAATTGTTCCGCATGCAGAAAAAGCATTGCATCGTGGTGGAATTTTGTTGGCCTACACGCCCTCAATTGTGCAGGTCATGCAGTTACGAGAAGCATTGGGTAACAGCGATTTTGATGTACCCGAAACGGTGGAGGTTTTGAATCGAACCTGGCATGTAGAGGATCAAGCGGTGAGACCAGATCACCGCATGGTCGCTCATACCGGGTTTCTTACCTACGCTCGGCTTCTCGGTTCTGCGTAAATGAGTTTTTTCGACTTCGCCCTGCTCGCGATTTTCGTCTTCACCGCCGTCGCCGGTTTTCGACTGGGGTTCGTTGCTCGTATGAGTTCGTGGCTGGGCTTAGGCATCGGCCTTTATTTCGGCGTACTCATTCTTCCGTTCGTTATCGATCAACTCGGACCAGGAAACGCACCTCTTGGATTGGGCATTTCTATTTCTGTGCTCATCATTTCGGCCTTAATTGGTCAGGCGATTGGTTTTGCCGTAGGGGGAAAGTTTGCGCCGCGTAATTCCATGGGGACATGGTCGACGGTGGATCATGTGGCGGGTGCGATAGCAGGCGTCGCTGGTGCGGTCATCGCGCTGTGGTTGTTGATTCCGCTTTTAACGTCAGGTCCAACTTGGATTGCTCAACAGACATCGAATTCGATTGTGGCCCGTTCGGTTTCTTCGGCATTGGGTCCGTCACCGGACGCAGTGCGCGCGTTACAGGGCGTCATTGGCGACGATTCATTTCCACAAGTTTTCGACTTGTTGCGACCGACCCCAGACTTCGGTTCTCCACCTTTGGTGTCAGGTCTTAGTCCAGAACTAGAAGCGCGCATTTCGAAGTCCATTGTGAAGTTGGAAAGCCAAGCATGTAATCGATTGCAGGATGGCTCTGGATTCTTCATTCGCGAAGACCTCGTGGTGACCAATGCGCACGTCGTAGCCGGTCAAAGTGAAACAGTGGTCGAGTTAGATGACCTTCGACGAGTCGTCGGAAAAGTGGTGGCTTTCGATCCGGCACGCGACTTGGCCGCCGTGCAGTTGACGACGGCACTGCGACCGGCGCTGACATTGACTCCTAACGCTCCGGCCGCTGATGTCATGGGTGCCGTGTTCGGTCATCCGGGTGGCGGGACAATGCGAATCGCTCCATTTCGAGTTGCGCGCACCATTACCGCCACCGGTCGCGACATTTACAACGAGCGACGTACAAATCGCCAAGTAGAGGAACTTGTGGCTTCATTAGCGCCGGGGGATTCAGGTTCACCGGCGGTGAATCAACAAGGGCAGGTTGTAGGCGTGGCTTTCGCCATTGCGCGCGACCAAGAGAACGTGGCATACGCCTTGTCGCCACCAGAAGTGCGCAAGTTCCTCGAAACTGTTTCTGATCAACCGGTTTCTACCGGCCGATGTTTATAAGTGCTATTCGACTTCGATGAAAATGCACTCGCCCGGGCACTCTTCAGCAGATTCAATCACTGCGTCGAGTTGGCCATCGGGGATGTTCGCTAATCCCGCTGCACCGCCTGGATCAGAGAAAACCTTGTCGCCCTCTTTTACATAGGCCAGGCCATCATCAAGAAGGGTGAACACGTCGGGGGCGATCTCCTCACAGAGTCCGTCGCCGGTGCAGAGATCTTGGTCGATCCAGACCTTCATGTCATTCAAACCTCGTAGTGGAGGGGGATAGTTAGCCGACACCATAGTAGGAAAACTGACGGATGCAACATCAAGGGCATGGTGTGGCCGAACAATATTTGTCAACCCGATTCAGCAATTCACTAGGTATCACCGCAAAATCGTGAATGGCGGCGATAGGGTCCGGATGTTGAAGGAGTTCAGGATGAGCGACGAAAACGCAACACCGAGTGATGACGATCTTGACCGGCCGGTACGCGAGCCCGACGTTCGTCTTCTCGAAGAGGAGATTGCCTCGCTTCGTCGCCGACTCCAAGATGCGCCCAAGCGAGTTCGGATCCTCGAGGAACGGCTTTTGGAGACGAAGGGCCAACTCGAACAAGCAGTAAATCAAAACGAAAAACTGACCTACACGTTGCGTGAGGCCCGTGAACATATTGCATCGTTGCGAGCTGAAGTAGAGAAATTGACGCAACCGCCCGCGGCGTACGGCACTTTTCTAGGCGCCAATGATGACGGCACGGTTGATGTGTTTTCTGGTGGACGCAAAGTGCGTGTTGCCATGCATCCCGATGTTGACCTCAATGATTTAGCGCGGGGCAGTGAAGTTGTACTGAACGAATCGCTCAACGTTGTAATGGCTCGCTCGCCAGAACGCACTGGCGAAGTAGTGACCTTTAAAGAATTGCTCGAAGACGGTGCTCGCGCCATGGTGTTGGGCCGAGCCGACGAAGAGCAAGTTGTTGAACTTTCTGATGAATTGATTGGCGAGAAACTGCGAGCAGGGGACAGCGTTCTGTTGGACCCGCGCGCCGCATTGCTCATTGAGAAATTGCCTCGCCCTGAAGTTGAACAACTAGTTCTCGAAGAAGTTCCGGACATCACCTATGAAGATGTCGGTGGCTTAGATCAGCAAATCGAACAAATCACTGATGCCGTTGAACTTCCGTTTTTGCATCATGAATTGTTTGCCGAGCACCAATTGCCGGCGCCGAAAGGAATATTGCTTTACGGCCCGCCCGGTTGCGGCAAGACCTTGATTGCTAAAGCGGTGGCCAATTCGTTAGCCAAAAAAGTTGCTGAAGTTTCAGGCGACTCGCACGCGCGCAGTTACTTCTTAAATATCAAAGGTCCGGAGTTGCTCAACAAATATGTGGGCGAGACTGAACGGCAAATTCGTTTGGTATTCGAACGGGCACGGGAGAAAAGCGAAGAGGGCTGGCCCGTCATTGTCTTTTTCGATGAGATGGATTCTCTTTTCCGCACGCGCGGTACAGGTATTAGTTCCGATATGGAATCCACCATCGTTCCGCAGTTGTTGGCGGAAATCGATGGTGTTGAAACATTGAAGAACGTGATCGTTATTGGCGCATCGAACCGAGAAGATCTCATCGATCCCGCAATCCTGCGACCGGGCCGCTTAGACGTGAAAATTAAGATTGAACGGCCGGATGAGGCTTCGGCGGCGCAAATTTTCTCTCGTTATCTCACCAGTGATCTTCCGCTGGATGCAGAAGAAATCGATTCTCTTGGCGGGGGCGAGCGCGAAAAAGCCGTGCGCGTCATGATTGAACAAACCGTTGCTGAGATGTATCGCCAAGACGAGGCAAATCAGTTCCTAGAAGTGACGTACCAAAACGGCGATAAGGAAATCATGTATTTCAAAGATTTCTCCTCGGGCGCCATGATCGAGAACATTGTCCGGCGGGCCAAGAAGTTGGCGATTAAGCGTTACCTCGAAACTGGTTCCAAGGGAATCCGTGTAAGTGACATGCTCGAATCGATTCACCAAGAATTTAAAGAGCATGAAGATCTACCGAACACCACCAATCCTGATGATTGGGCCAAGATTTCGGGCAAGAAAGGCGAGCGCATCGTCTATATCCGCACACTCATCAAGGGCGCGGATCAAGAATCTTCGGGTGGGCGAGCGATCGAGCGAGTTGGTACCGGCCAGTACCTCTAACGCGGCGTTTTGTCGCTAAATTCGCCTAATGGCGATCGAGAAGATCTGCGGTATCGAAACTGAATATGGAATCGTCATGAAGGGTGTTGACGAGCCCAATCCGATTACTGCGTCCTCGATTCTGATTAATTCGTATTTGACGCGTCTTTCGCAAGAGGGTGGATTCGCTCATGGCATGCCGCGCGTTGGCTGGGACTTTGAAGATGAATCTCCCGACGTCGACGCGCGTGGTTTTTCTGCTTTGGGTTCACTTGCACCTGAAGTGGAAACGCATTTGGTAAACGCCGTTCTTACTAACGGCGCGCGCTACTACGTGGATCATGCCCATCCCGAACTTTCAACACCCGAATGTCTCGACGCTCGTTCAGTCGTTGTTTTTGATCGGGCGGCGGAATTGATTTTGGCCAAATCAATGGTGGCCGCCGAGTCAATCTTGCCCGAGGGTCAATCCATTGTTGTTTATAAAAACAATTCTGATGGCAAAGGCAATTCCTACGGATGTCATGAAAACTATTTGATGGACCGCGAAACACCATTCGGTGCCATCGTCAACAACATCACTCCTCACTTCGTCACTCGCCAGATTTTCTGTGGAGCAGGAAAAGTCGGCTGCGAAGCGGGTTATGCCGATGTTGGTTTTGAAATATCGCAACGAGCCGATTTTTTTGAAGAGGAAGTGGGCCTCGAGACGACGCTTAAACGTCCGATCGTTAATACCCGCGACGAACCGCATGCAGATCCACAAAAGTATCGACGTCTGCATGTGATCATCGGCGACGCCAACATGAGCGAAATCGCAACCTTCGTAAAAGTTGGTTCGACCGCCATCGTGCTCGCCATGATCGAAGACGAATCGTTAAAACGAGAGATTCGTTTCATGGCACCGGTGGCTTCGGTGCGACAAGTCAGTCATGACCTCACCCTGAAACGACCGCTTGAATTGGTTGACGGCACCAAAGCCACGGCCTTGGAAATCCAACGTGAATACTTTGAATGTGCGCAGAAGTGGTCAGAGCGACATGGTTTTGCGTCCGTTGGCGGAGATGACGTCGGTCGTTTGATTCTTCAACATTGGGGCTCGATGTTGGACGGATTGGAATCCGATCCAATGTCGCAGTCTCATGTCATCGATTGGGTCGCGAAGTATCGACTCGTTGATGGTTATCGCGAGCGTCATAACTTGCAATGGGGAGATGCGCGCTTAAGTGCACTCGATTTGCAGTATCACGATTTGCGTCCGGAGAAATCACTCGCCGCACGCGTTGGTCTCGAAAAATTTTGTAATGACGCTGAAATTTCTTCGGCCATGACTGAGCCCCCGACCACAACCCGTGCGTATTTCCGTGGTAAGTGTCTTTCGAAGTTTGCGAGTGAAATTGTGGCGGCGAACTGGGACTCAATGGTTTTTGACATAGGCACTGACCCGCTGCGCCGAGTACCAATGATGGAACCATTACGCGGAACGGCCGCTCATGTGGCTAGCGTGATCGACAACAGCAATAACGCCTCAGAATTGCTCGACAAACTCAGCACATAAAGCAACGCAACGACATCTGCCGAGAAGGGAACATCTCATGGCCGAACGAGAACAAATCAGAAAACCAGCTCCCGGTAAGACCGAAAAGGAAGTTGAAGAAACGCCCGCCGCTTCCGAGTCGGGTGAGCGTTTGAAGGCCGAACTTGACGATCTGTTAGACGAAATTGATGAAGTCTTGGAGACCAACGCCGAAGATTTCGTGCGTAGTTTTGTGCAAAAGGGTGGCGAATAAGTTCGTAGTCTGCGTCGCTTGGTTTGTCGTCTGAGCGATTGGAGAAAAAACCGGTAGCGTGTCGTGCGTGAGTATGCCTTTCTTCGCACCAGACCAAGATCCAGGTCCCGACTTCGCAGCGCTTGTGCGCCGGTTAGGACTGTCGCCGGATGTGCCCACATCATCGGTAGAAAATCGATTGCCGATTACGCACGCCACAACGGTGGTGGCCATTCGGTTTGCCGACGGCGTCATCATGGCGGGCGACCGTCGGGCGACATCAGGAAATCTCATTAGCCATCGAGCAATTGAAAAGGTCTTCCCGGCTGATCGTCACTCGGGTGTGGCCATAGCCGGTGCCGCTGGACCCGCAATGGAAATGGTCAAACTTTTTCAGTTGCAACTCGAGCACTACGAAAAAGTTGAGGGAACTCCACTTTCATTAGAAGGAAAAGCCAATCAACTTGGTCAAATGGTGCGTTCAAACTTGCCGGCGGCGATGCAGGGTTTTGTGGTGGTGCCAATCTTCGCTGGTTATGACACCCGTCGGGGAGCGGGCCGTCTCTTCCAATACGACGTCACGGGCGGACGTTACGAAGAATCAAACTTCGCCACGAGCGGTTCCGGCGGCCAACTGGCCGGTTCCGTTATCAAAATGGGATTTCGTGAAGATCTTTCTCGCGATGATGCAGTTGATCTTGCGATTACGGCTCTCTTTGAAGCGGCTGATGAAGATTCGGCCACCGGCGGGCCTGATGTCATTCGCGGCATTTACCCCGTAATTGCCGATATCACTGCCAGTGGATTCCGTCGTTTAGGTAACGATGAAATTGCCCGACGTTTCGATTCACTGGTCGATCAACTGGCTGAACGGAACGCCAGCATTTTGCGTGTGCCGGAAACTTCTTCTGAAACAGGTGGTGCGGAATGAGCATGCCGTTTTATGTTGCGCCTGAACAGGTGATGAAAGACCGCGCCGATTATGCGCGTAAAGGCATTGCCCGCGGTCGGGCACTGGTGGCATCGCAATATGCCGATGGCATTTTGATTGCAGCGGAAAATCCTTCGGCAACATTGCGCAAGGTTTCGGAAATTTACGATCGCATTGCTTTTGCCGGTGTCGGCAAATACAACGAATTCGATCAACTCCGAATTGCTGGTGTGCGAGCCGCTGATCTCAAGGGTTTCACCTACAGCCGCGAGGATGTCGATGCCCGATCATTGGCCAATCAATACGCGCAAATTCTTGGTCAAGTTTTCACTCATGAAATGAAGCCAATGGAAGTTGAGATCCTCGTTGCCGAAGTGGGTTCGGAATCGGCCAATGATCAGTTGTTCCACATCCTCTATGACGGCACCGTGATGGATGAAGATCGGTTCTCAGTCCTCGGTGGCGATGCAGAAGCAATCGCCGGACGAATGGGGGCGGCGTGGCAAGAGGGAGCCGATCTCGCCAGTGCTGTTCGAGCGGCCGTAGGCGCCCTGGCGGGTCCCGATCGCACACTTGGTTCGACCGATATCGAAGCAGCCGTCCTTGAACGTTCGGCGGAGCGTCGGGCGTTTCGTCGGCTTGATCGCTCAGAGGTCCAAGCCCTTCTGGGGTAATCGGTTCGCCATTCGCACATTTCCGCTCGGTCGCCGGTAGCGTGCGGCCAATGGAGCGACGTATCTACGGGCTTGAAAACGAATACGGGGTGACCTGTACGTTGCGCGGGCAACGACGTTTAAGTCCGGATGAAGTCGCTCGTTACTTGTTCCGTCGAGTTGTTTCTTGGGGGCGGTCATCAAACGTCTTTTTACAAAACGGTGCTCGTCTCTATTTGGATGTTGGCTCTCATCCTGAATACGCAACTCCCGAATGCGATTCGATTCACGATGTCGTTGTGCACGATAAAGCGGGTGAGCGAATCCTTGAACAACTATTGGTTTCTGCTGAGCAACGGTTAGCCGAGGAAGGAATCCGCGGCGATATCTATCTGTTTAAGAACAACACCGATTCGGCAGGTAATTCCTATGGCTGCCATGAGAATTACCTCACCGGTCGACAGGATGAATTCCAGCACTATGCCGACACGCTGATTCCCTTTTTAGTTACTCGTCAGATTTACGCCGGCGCCGGGAAGGTTTTGCAAACTGCCCGTGGGGCGATGTTCTGCATTTCTCAGCGCGCCGAACATATTTGGGAAGGGGTTTCGTCCGCCACGACGCGGTCGCGTCCAATCATTAATACTCGCGATGAGCCTCATGCTGATGCGGAACGGTATCGGCGTCTGCATGTCATCGTGGGCGATTCCAATATGAGTGAATACGCCACGTTTCTGAAAATTGGCGCCACGGCCATCCTCTTACGAATGTTGGAAGAGCCGAATGTCGTATTGCGCGATATGTCGTTGGAAAATCCCATCCGCGCCATTCGCGAGATCAGTCACGACATCACTTGTAAACGCAAAGTTCGTCTAGCGAACGGTCGTGAGGCAACCGCGTTGGAAATTCAATCGGAATATCTCAATCGTGCTTTGCGCTATGCCGATCGCCGCGATCTCACGCCTTTAGAAAAACAAGCGTTAGGAATGTGGGAGCAAGCACTCACCACCATTGAAAAAGATCCGTTGGGTCAAGACCGGCAAGCCGATTGGGTAATCAAATATCACCTAGTGGAGTCCTACCGCGAGCGTCATGGTTTGGAACTCCATGATCCGCGTGTGTCGTTAGTGGATTTGCAGTATCACGATGTCAATCGTTCTCGAGGAATTTTCTACAAGATGCAGGACCGCGGGATGGTCGAGCGAGTTTGTGATGATTCTGAGATTGAAGAAGCCATTGAGACACCACCGCAGACAACTAGGGCTCGTTTACGGGGCGAATTCATTCGACGAGCCAAAGAACGCAAGCGCGATTACACCGTCGATTGGGTGCATTTGAAACTCAATGATCAAGCCCAGCGCACGGTACTTTGTAAAGATCCGTTCCGCTCTCATGATGAGCGGGTGGAGAAACTAATTGCATCTCTTTAACGCGGCGGGATTTGAAACGAGCGGCAATGGCGAGCAGTGACAAACTTGAACGATTGTTAAACCTCACTGCGGCATTAGTTGACGCCGAATCTCCTTTACCCGCCCGTGAAATTCAGCGTCGTGTAGCGGGTTATAGCGATAATCATGAAGCCTTCTTGCGCACGTTCTCTCGGGACAAAAACGATCTAAAGGCACTGGGCGTTCCATTGCGCGTGGTCAAAGTTCCAGGAACCGATCCGCCGGAAGATGGTTATTGGGTGGATCGCTCCCTTTACGAGATGCCAAGTTTGCAACTTGATGACGACGAATTGATGGCCATCAAATTGGCTCTTCAAGTTGTTGCCGTTGGCGACCCTGATGAAACAGTGGCGGGTGCGTTACGTCGCTTAGGCGGTTTGCCATTTCTCTCCGATGACGATGATCAAGTCGATGCCGACATGATCGGTGCCGAGTTTTCGGTCGATCCATCGTTACCGGCCGTCTTCGCAGCCATAACGCAAAAACAAATCATCGAATTCGATTACGAAACTGCAGGCGAGTCGAGTTCGCGCCGCGTCGAACCATGGTTTGTCGATTTTCGACGTGGCCATTGGTATCTCACCGGCTTTGATAGCAATCGAAATGATGTTCGTCATTTCCGACTCGATCGAATTGTTAGCGATGTCTCGGCCGCCGAAGGGACGTTTAGTCGAGAACCCGAAGCCCAAACCCAGCGTCAACCCTGGGAGGCCGATGAGGGTCCGGCAATGGTCGTTTCATTGCGTATTGACGAGCGTCAGGCCGAGTGGGCCGAGGCCACACTGGGCCGAGAATCAGTGGTGGAACAGCGTCCAGACGGATCGGTGCTGTTTCAGGTCTCGGTGACGTCCTGGCCTGCTTTTCGTTCCTTTGTGCTGTCGTTTTTGGATGCCGCCGAGATCGAGGGCCCTCCGGAAGCCCGAGCCCAAATGATCGAGTGGCTCACCGCCGTCAGTGGGGTGGGCAATGAGTCTTGATGCCACCACACGCCTCGAGCGAATGCTCACGATTGTGCCGTGGGTTGCCGATCAACCGGCGGGAGTTTCGATTGCCGAAATTTGTCAACGCTTTTCCATTAGCGAAACGGAATTGTTGGAATGTCTTGATCGTGTTTTTGTAACCGGTGTGTATCCGTATACGCCGGATTGTTTGGTTGATGTTTTCATTGATGACGATCACGTGATGATCAGGATGTCGGATTGGTTCCGACGGCCGGTACAACTCACATCTGATCAGCGATTGGCGCTTCTAATGGCGCGACGAACGTTTGCATCGTTACCAACCTCCACTCAAAACGCACCGCTCAAAAGAGCGCTCGAAAAGATTGCCAGCGCGTTGGAGGTTGATGAAGATCCAGTTGTAATTGATGTTGCCAATGTGAGTTCAGGTATTCTCGAACAACTGCGACAAGCAACTGACGATCATCGTCGTGTGCGCATTACGTATTACACCTACGGTCGCGATGAATTTGCCGAACGCGAGATTGAGCCGTGGCGCGTCGTTTTGGAAAATGGTTATTGGTACGTGCAAGCACGTTGTCGACTCGCGCAAGGAGAACGTGTTTTTCGTGTTGACCGGATCCAGTCAATCGCTTTGACTGATGATGTTTTCGTTCCACCGGCACGTCTCCCGGAGTTCTCGGTTTTTCCAGTCGAGAAGATTTCCTCTTCAATTCGATTGAAACTTTCACCGGCGGCGCATTGGGTGGTATCGCAATATCCGGTAACCGATGTCGAAAAACTTTCACGTACTGAATGGATTGTCGAGTTACCCGTCGCCACGATCGGTTGGTTAGAGCGTTTACTTTTGCGTTTGGGTCCCGATGCGCAATTGCTTGATGCTCCGGTGGAACTATCTGATGTCGGCGCCAAAGCAGCGCGACGACTGCTCAGTAAGTACAGCCACTAAGGTCTGAGTGTCGACAGGATTACGGTGACTAGTTCAGATCCAGCCAGTTCACAATCAGCGAGTTCCGACGAAAACGATGAGATTCTCGCGGACTTAGTAAAACAGTCGTCGACACCAAACACGCCTCGTCGAAAGCGTCGTCGGCGACGCTGGCTTGAAGGGAAAGTCGGACCAACGGCGGCTGGTGTTATCGAGTGGATCGTTGTTATCGCCTTGGCCGTCGTTTTGGCGGTAGTAGTCAAAGCATTTTTCTTGCAGGCTTTTTATATTCCGTCCGAATCGATGGAACCGACACTCAAAATTGGTGATCGAGTATTGGTTGACAAGTTCTCGTATCGAGTGTCGGGCATTGATCGGGGAGACATAGTCGTCTTCGATCGTCCAGAGGGGGAAGTCTCGACTGAGGTTTCATTCCTCATCAAACGCGTCATTGGTTTAGGTGGCGATGAAATCGTTATTCAAGATGGCAGCGTTTATGTGAACGGAACAAAACTTGAGGAGTCGTATCTGCCTGAAGGAGTGACTACGTCAGGAGCGAATACTCCGAACCCGTGTGCACCCAGCGCGCCATGCGTTATCCCTAAAGGTGAAGTTTGGGTGATGGGTGATAACCGAAATGTTTCGCGCGATTCGCGCTATTTCGGACCGATCCCAGAATCTTCAATTGTGGGTCGAGCCTTCGTCACCTTATGGCCCGTAAGTAGTTTCAAAATCCTTTAATTAACTGCTTAATTGGCGCAGTTATTGCTGATGGAACTGAAGTACCGCTTCGTTAACAAACGGCATCATCTTTTCGACGTCATCGCAGTAAATGCCATCGCAACCGATACGTAATAGTTCGACGATGATGTGATCGAACTGGGCGTCCCATCCAAAAGCCAGCATGTCGAATCGGTGCACCATCGCCACCAAGCCGCCCGTCCACTCCGTGTGATGCAAATTAATGACATCAATGCCCATTTTTGCTGAGGCGGCGAAATGTAATTCGGGTTTGGTTTTGAACTTGGCAAGACGTGTTGATTCAACCAGATTGATTGCCGAGGAAAGTTCGCGCCATTGCGAAACCAGTTCACGATCTGGATGACAAAGCCATAAACGTTGCTCGGCACCAACGTCGCGAGCGCACGCAATTACTTCGGTGGCGACATCGGGATCTTTAATATCGATAGAGAGATCAAAGTCAACGCCCAGTTCGTTATAGAACTCAGAAAGCGATGGGATATGACTGGGCAGATCAATGGCATTCACTTCGGCAATGGGCTTACGGCGCGGACGTCGACCCACCACACCGTCATGATCTAAGACGGCCATGCCATCGGCTGTGCGCCAGGCATCGGTTTCAATTCCGCTGGCACCAAGACGACGTGCAAGAAGAAACGCTTCCATGGTGTTTTCCGGGGCATGCGCCCGCGCACCGCGGTGGGCGAATCCAATAGGTGCTTGACGGGAGGGGAGGCGAGTCACTGCCTAAGAATGCCGCAGTTTCGGCATGGGCGTTAGCATCGACCTATGTTCAATGTTGGTGGAGGCGAGATTCTTGTCATTTTGGTTCTCGCCCTCCTCGTTCTCGGGCCCGAGCGTTTGCCCGATGCGGTGCGCAAAGTCGGTCGAGCCGTAGGGGAAATTCGCCGAATGACATCGGGATTTGAGGAAGAAATGCGTTCGGTCGTCGATCTTTCCTCCACCGATGCACTTTCTACGACTGAATCAGGTCCGTCCTTACCGCCAATCGAAAATTCGGGTCCTCGGCCTCCCGGTAATCCATATGTGGTCGATCTTTCAGAAACGACCGCTTCGGGAGAACCATCGACAGAGAGTCCTAAAGAGGATTATTCGTGACCGCGGGCCATATGACGATCTGGGAGCATCTCTCCGAATTGCGCTCCCGACTATTTAAATCAGTCTTGGCAATAGCGATTGCAGCTGTCATCGGTTGGTTCCTCTATTCGCCGGTGCTGCAATGGTTGGAAGCGCCATATAGCGAAGTGCAGCCCGATGCATCACTCATTGCCACAACGCCATTACAGGCGTTCGGTTTACGAATGAAGTTGTCGGTGGCGATCGGTATCGCGTTGGCAATGCCGATCTTGCTCTGGCAAGTGTGGCGCTTTGTGACACCGGGTTTGTATCCCAAAGAACGTAAATACGCGATTCCGTTCATTTTGAGTTCGCTTGTGCTTTTCATTTTTGGAGCCGGCGTTGCATATTTCGTATTGAATCCGACGCTTGAATTTCTGACCAATGTTGGTGGTAGCGAAATCCAGCCGTTCTATACCGCCGACTCGTACGTCACCCTCATCGTGTTCATGATGTTGGCCTTTGGCGTTGGCTTCGAAGTTCCGGTTTTGTTGGTTGCCTTGCAACTGATTGGTGTTTTGACGCCGAAACGACTTCTTCAATGGTGGCGACCGGCCGTGGTCATCATTGCGGTTGTGGCGGCTGTTATTACGCCCAGTGCCGATCCGATTTCGCTACTGGCGTTATTGATTCCGATGGTGCTGTTGTACTTGCTCTCCATTGGTATTGGTTGGCTATTGCTAAAGACGCGTCATCGATCACAAGTCGAGAAGTGAAATGACATTTACGCCCGATCGTTTCCAGATTGAGGCCACAGATGCCATTGATAATGATGAATCTGTTTTGGTGTCTGCTCCGACTGGTTCAGGAAAAACGTATGTCGCTGAGTACGCCATTTCTCGCGCATTGAGTGAACGACGGCGATCGTTTTACACCACGCCAATTAAAGCGCTTTCCAATCAGAAATATCACGATCTTTGTCGTCTTCATGGGTCCGAAAATGTCGGTCTGCTGACGGGGGATACATCAATCAACGGTGACGCTCCCATTGTGGTCATGACCACTGAAGTTCTGCGCAACATGATTTACGCCGAATCCGACGCTTTAAAGCGCCTGGCTTGGGTCGTGCTCGACGAAGTTCACTATTTACAAGACACCTATCGCGGCTCAGTGTGGGAAGAAGTCATCATTCATTTGCCACCTTCCGTGCGGTTGGTTTGCCTATCGGCGACGGTTTCCAATGCGGATGAATTAGCAGAGTGGATTCGCGTCGTGCGCGGCCCCACCAAGGTTGTGGTCGAGACGAAGCGCCCCGTGGAATTGCAAAACTGGTATCTCGTTGATGACCGCAACGGCGATGGGCTCAACATGATTCCCACGCTCGTTGGAGGTCGCGGAAACGATAAGGGCTACTCATTCGATCTTGATTTCCGCAACGAACGACAGAAGCGTCGATGGGCCACACCTTCACGTGTTGATGTCATTGATCTTTTGCATGCCGAAAAAATGCTGCCGGTCATTTATTTCATTTTCAGCCGCGCCGGTTGTGATGATGCCGTTCGGTCCTGCTCAAAGATGGGATTGCGTTTTACCGATGCCATCGAACGAGATCGCATTCGGATTATCGCGGAGCGTCATGTCGAAAAATTGGACGATCAAGACTTACGGGCGCTTGGTTATGACGAATGGTTAGATTCCCTCGAGCGCGGAATCGCTAGTCACCATGCCGGTCTTATTCCGCCGTTCAAAGAAGCGGTAGAACGATGTTTTGTGGAGGGGCTCGTCAAAGTCGTCTTCGCCACTGAAACACTGGCATTAGGTATCAACATGCCTGCTCGTTCCGTCGTTATCGAGAAACTGACCAAATTCACCGGTGAACGGCATGAATTCCTAACTCCCGCTCAATTCACTCAGTTAACGGGTCGCGCGGGACGCCGTGGCATCGACGACACTGGTAACGCGTTCGTATTGTGGTCGCCTTTCGTGCAATTCGATGATGTGGCTCAGTTGGCCGCCAGTAAAAGTTTCCGTCTCACGAGTTCGTTTCGACCCACCTACAACATGGCGGCCAATTTGGTTCGCCGCTATGACGCGTCCAATGCGCATCGCCTACTTGGTTCGAGTTTCGCTCAGTATCAAATTGATGCCGATACCTTGCGCTCGGAACGTCGGTTGGTTCAACGTTCTGAGCGAATCGAACAATTGCGACAAGAAGCGCATTGTGAAAAAGGTGATATCGAAACGTATCGCCGCCTCGTTGATCGAGTGTTGCGTCCGGGTTCGCAAACCCAAATTGAACAAGCGCTGCTTAATCTGCGTCCGGGTGATGTCATGATTTGCGAACGAGCGTCACGCTCTATGCGCGGTGTTGTCATGTCGATTGCGCAACGCCGCGGGGGAGGAACGAAAGTCAAACTCCTCACTGAGCGAGGAAAGATCGACCAATTTGGCGTCAAGGATTTTTCGCAAATGCCGGTGGTAGTGGGACGCGTTGACTTGCCGATCCCATTCGCTCCGACCAAACCAAAGTTTCAAAAAGCCGTGCTTGCGCAGTTAAAGGGAATGCCGCATCCGCGTAAGGCGACCGGCGGAAAGTCCAAAGCGGAAATTGAAATGACTTCGCATCCGGTTCATTCCTGTCCGGATCGACAACAGCATTTGCGGGCCGCCAAGCAGTTGGCCAAAACGGAAAGTGAAGTAGCGGAGATCGAACGCAAAGTTCGGGCGCGCAGTAAATCTCTGGTCGATCAATTCGATCGCGTATTACAGATGCTCGAGGACTGGGGTTATCTCGAAGGCTGGTCGTTGACGGAACGTGGCGAGCGCCTTGTTGGGATTTATCACGAGTCGGATCTTGCAATTGCCGAAGCGATCGAAGAGGGCGTTTTTGCCGATATAGATGCAGCGTCCGTGGCTGGACTGGCGTCGGCGTTTGTTTTCACTGCCCGCAATTCCAATAACGAGATCGAACCGTGGTTTCCGTCATCTGATGCCCTACGGCGTGCCGAACAACTCGAAGACATTGTCGCCGACGTCATTCGTGATGAAGTGCGTCTCGGTGTGCCCATGACGAAACCGATTGACACGTCGTTCTTTGGATTAGCGCATGCATGGTCGTTGGGAACCGGTCTCGATGTTCTCTTAGAAGAAGAGGAAATCACCGGTGGTGATTTTGTCCGCACGATAAAACAACTGATCGATCTTTTGGAACAGATTGCTGATTGCGGTGCTTCATTCTCAGGCAGCGCTCGAGAAGCGGCCACCAGTTTGCGTCGTGGCGTGGTTGCCGTCTCGCAAAGTTCGCAAATTGATGAGGATTTTGGCGAGTCGGCGGCAGGAGATGATGAGTAATGGTGATTCGTAAAGGTGAACCATACGGTGAGAAGGGCACGATCGAAACGGGTCTCATTGTGCAATCCGATTATGAATTGCGCGCCGTTGTCCTTGTCGCCGAGCCGGGCGCAGTTCCGCTTACGGGGCTCACTTCTGGCGATATGTGCAAGACCCTCGGCGGAAGAGGAAATCTTGAACAACGACGTGATGATGTCACGCTTTGTCCCATTGATTTAGGTTGGGTAACGGTCGACGGGGTGGAGCATTGTTTCGTTGCGCACTGTCGCATTGGCCGACTTTTCCATCGCAATTCTTTGATGGCCCTGAATGCTCAATTCTGGGAAGAGTTAGATCTTGCACCTCGAGGTCATCCCAATGACGGAAAACTCGATTTCCTCACTGGGGGACTTTCGTTTCGAACACGCCGCCAAGCGCTGAAACGAGCGAAGTCGGGAACGCATCTTCCGCACCCCGATCTGTCAATGAAATCGGCTGCCGAATTCACGTTTCACACGCGCCGCCAGCGTTTTTTCCTCGATGGCATTGATATGGGACACGGAAGCGAATTTGTTTTCCGTTGCCAACCAGACGCGCTAACGGTGGCGGTTTAAGAACTCGTCTAGCCTTTGTCTATGAGCGATCAACAAGCAGCCCTTAAAGCCACTGTTTGTAACTTCATCGATTCAATCAGCGATGAGTTGATTTCTCTTTCGCATGAGATTCATAGCGAACCGGAATTGAATTACGCCGAACATCGCGCCCATGACCGATGCGTTGAACTTCTGCGCGGATTTGCCGAGAAACAAAATATTGAAATTGAACCGTCAGCGTTTTCGTTGCCAACGGCGTTTCGCGCCTCAGCGGGAACAACTGGTCCCAAGATTGCGGTGTTCTGCGAGTACGACGCGTTGCCGGGTATCGGGCATGCTTGCGGCCACAACATCATTGCTGCTGCCGGACTCGGTGCTGGATTAGCGGCCGCCATGGTCGCTGATGACGCGCAGGGTCGTATCGATATTTTGGGTTCACCAGCCGAAGAGGGTGGGGGCGGCAAGGTGGTCATGATCGATCAAGGTGCATTGGCTGATGTTGATGCCGCCATGATGATTCATCCCGCTGATATCGATCTGCGATGGATGACAACAATCGCAGTAAGCCAAGTTGAGGTTCACTACTACGGAAAATCTGCGCATGCCGCCGCGTTCCCATGGGAAGGAATCAACGCTTTAGATGCGGCAGTTCTTGGTTATATGAATGTTGCTGCGTTACGGCAACACATTCGTCCTGCCGAACGAATTCACGGTGTTTTTCTTGATGGGGGTGAGAAGCCCAATATTGTTCCCGCGCATTCCTCGATGTATTGGTTCATTCGCGCGGAAACAACCGAACACTTAAAAGAACTCGAGCCGCGTGTGTTGGCGGCGCTCTTGGCCGGCGCTGAGGCCACGGGATGCACCATGACTTACGAATGGGTGAATCACGCGTACGACCACTTACGTCGAAACGAACCTTTAGAGAATCTTTTCTCCCGCAATGCCGAGGCGGTCGGACGCAAAATGTTGCACCCTGAGGTGGGGAAGATGGTGACTGGTTCGACTGATATGGGCAATGTCAGCCAGGTGGTTCCGTCGATTCACCCCATGCTGGCGGTCTCGCCTGAAGGCGTTGGAATTCATACCCCTGAATTTGAGCAATGGGCCGCTTCCGCCAGTGGCGATAAGGCGGTAGTGGACGGCGCCAAGGCCATGGCTATGACCATTGTGGATCTTTGGACCAACCCAGAGTCGCTGGCGCAATGCAAAACAGCGTTCAACTCCAAGTAATTCCGCGCCTATCCACGCACAAACCGAAAAGTAGTCATAGAGTCGCCGCCCGTGAGCGTCTATGTGGCCGAGGAATTCACCCCAGCGGAAGCCGATATCCTCCGGCGCTATTTCACGAACCTCTACGGACCGGTATTTGCCCTGGTAAACCTGCCCGAAGTTGTCAAAGGTGCGCTCTTTGCTCGGTATTCCCGCTCGGCCAAAAGTTTGCGTCGACTCTTCTTGGACGAGTTCGTAGGCGAACTTGATATCTCGGGCGATGCATCAATCGATGCCACCATCGGTTTGCGTCGTGCTGAGGAACTTTATGACAAGGTCTTTTTTGAATACGGCGATGATTCGGTAGCGCAACTTGGTGGCGTTCATCTCGCTTGCGAACAAGCCTCAAATGTTTTGACCAAGATTCTCGAATGGGGACGATTGATGTCCTACCTCGAGCAATCAACGCGCTATATCGCCTATGACGCGCGTATCGGTGGTCGCTATCGGTTCTATCGTCCGCCGGAAATTCTTCAATCGGGAATGGGTACTCGCTATATCGGCGAGATGGATCGCATGTTCGATACGTACGCCGAATTACTTCCTCTTTTGGTGGAGGATCTACGCGTACGAATTCCGAAGGATCCGAACGATTCTGATTTTGTTTATCGTCAAGCGATCCGGGCGAAAGCGTTTGATGCATTGCGCGGGTTGTTACCGGCGAGCGCTCTTTCAAATGTAGGCATTTACGGCACCGGCCAAGCCTACGAAATGTTGCTTTTACGAATGCGGGCTCATCCGTTGCCCGAAGCACGCGCTTATGCCGACTTAATGCTCACCGAATTACGCAAAGTCATCCCGTCGTTTTTGAAGCGAGTTGATCTTGATGAGCGCGGCGTTGCGTGGACTGCGTATATGCAAAACAGTCGCGAGCGGATGGATGAACTTGCTCATCGATTTTTCGCTGGTTCAGATATCGAACCGGCGCCGGTAGTGACGCTCACCGATTTTGATCCCGATGCGGAAGTGAAATTGGTGGCGGCAGCGCTCTATCCGCACGTATCGCTTTCGGAACGTCAGATTGAAGAGCGTGTGCGCTTAATGAGCGTTGAAGAGCGCATTCAGATTCTCACGGCGTATGAAGGCGCACGCGCTAATCGCCGCCATAAACCAGGGCGTGCACTTGAACGCCCGACATATCGATTCGACGTTCTCGCCGACTACGGAGCGTTCCGCGATTTGCAACGTCACCGTATGTTGACAATCGAATGGCAAAAACTCACGCCGTATCATGGCTTCACTCGTCCGGGTGCGGTCGATGATGCCGGACTGACAGCGCAGTTCGATGACGCCATGGCGCGTTCGGCCGATCTCTTTGATGCGTTAGAGGATCAATTCCCAGCGTCGTCGTCCTATGCGGTGGCGTTGGCGTACCGAGTGCGTTTCTCCATGCAGATGAATGCTCGAGAAGCCATGCATCTCATCGAATTACGCACCACGCCGCAGGGACATCCGGCGTATCGACTTGTTGGTCAGGAAATGCATCGTCTAATCGCAGAAGAGGCTGGCCACCACGCCATTGCTCGCATGATGCGCTACGTCGATCATTCCTCTGAGCCAGAACTCGAACGTCTCCAAGCAGAGAGGGCTGCCGAGAGCCGGAGAATGGGGAAATAAGTGGCTGCTGTCACATTTTTGATCATTTGGAGTTGCGAATCTCGGAGTTGTGCGTAGTATCCGCCCTTCGCGGACGGGTCAGCGAAACGAAAAGGAAGTTATGGCAGACGATCTTGACGAAGATTTTGATGACGACATTGAGGTTGATCTCGATGGAGATGAACTTGATGGCGATCTCGACGGCGATCTGGAGGGTGACCTCGACGCCGAACTCGTCGACGATGAATTAGTAGATGAAATTGATGAAGCCGACGAAGTAGAAGTCGGTGCAACCGCGCGTCCAAAACGTGAAGACGAAGACGACGATGACGAAGACATCAATCCCGATGATGTCGAAGCTGATCTTGATGCCATCTTGAAAGATCGCATTGCCGCAGCCGATGATGATGAAGAAGACGAAGAAGAGGAAGTTGCTCCCGAGCCTCGATCATCGACTGACTTCGCCGAAGGAATAACTCCGAAGCGACCAAACGAGTTCACATGTACCGGTTGTTTCTTATTGGTCAATCGCGGACAATTTGGTCCACTTGGTTCGTTGCATTGTCCTGTAGGTGAAGCCGAGTGCCCAGCAATTGCGTTAATCGAATCGGGCAAATTGGAAAAGCCGAAGAAACCGGCAGCGAAAAAGACGACAAAAGAACCCGTCAAAGCGGCGGCGAAGGCACCGGCAAAGACTCCAGTGAAGGCTGCGGCCAAAACGCCAGCGAAGTCGGGAGCAAAGGCCCCGGCGGCAAAGGCCCCGGCAGCAAAGAAGCCAGCAACGAAAGCGCCGGCGAAAAAGGCACCAGCCAAAAAGACAGCAAAGAAATAACGAGTCGGTAGGGTGGTTCCATGAGCGAACCTCAGAACGACCCGATCGAGCCGTTGCTCAATCTTTTTGTCTACGCCCCTCTGGGTGCGTTGTCGCTCGGTGCAGAGAACTTTCCCCAGTTAGTTGCAAAAGGAAAGCAACGTGCCGCGGGCGCAAAGATGGTGGGGAAGTTCGCCATGGCTGCCGGTTCAAAAAAGGCCAATGATCGTTTTGAACAGGCCTTTTCGCATCTCAATGAATTTGTGCGCATTGTTTCGGAATCGGCCAACGCAAAGATGACGCCACCGAAGGCGAATGTCGAAACAGTCATCGATGTTGACGAAGCGCCGGTCACCACAAAAACCAAGAAATCGACGACGACGCCCAAATCGGCAAAAACGTCAAGTGACGAAATTCCGTCAATTGAGAAAATTTTTCCTGGCTACGACGAAATGACGGCTGCGGAAATTTGCGGATCGCTAGAAACGTTTTCGAAAAAACAATTGGAAAAGATCGTGGCCTACGAAAAGGCCAATCGAAATCGATCAACGGTGCTGCATAGGGCGGCGCGGTTGCTTAAGCCATCCAACTGAGCAATGAGTGATCTGCGCGTTCGTCCGGCTGATGTAAGCGACCTTGACGAGTTAGTGGTGATGGCGCAAAAAGCCAGAGTAGAGCAGCGTGCATTTCGCGGCGGTGAGCGTTTCGTGGAGCCTGAAACCACTGATGAATTGCGGGCGCGTTTTCAATCAGCAATTTCCGCCATGAGTGACGCGCCAATCGTTCGTCATGAAGTTCAGCAAATGATGTGGGTGGCCGAGTTCGCCGATGTTCTTTGCGGTTACGCGTTGGCGCAACGACGCGATGATCGTCAGCAACGCAGTGTGGTCACCGTTACTGAACTTTTCACCGATCAAGATTTTCGGGCCGTGGGTGCAGGGGAGTCGTTAGTTTCGGCCGCTTTGGCCTGGGCGATGGCGATTGAAGCCGACAGCATCGATGCCTATGCGTTACCGGGCGCGCGCGAAACAAAGAATCTCTTTGAACGAATGGGAATGACGGCGCGACTACTTACGGTATCGAAAGAGTTGCGCGACAACTAGGTCGTTAACGACCCTTCCATTGCGGTGCGCGCTTTTCGATGAAAGCGGTGAGCCCTTCTTTGGTGTCTTCCGAAGCCAAGACTCGACCGAATGCTTCACCGGTCTTCTTTTGCAACGTGCTTTCGTCTTCCCAGTCGGCCGCAATCACAAGGTCGCGGCTTTCCCAAACGGCCAGCGGAGCATTGGCAGCAATTTGTTCGGCTAATTCGAGCGCACCGTCAAGCGCCTTACCTTCTTCGGTGATGCGATTGACTAAGCCCAATTCGTAAGCGCGTTCAACGCTTAAAGGTTCACCCGTGAGAGCAACTTCGAGCGCGACATTTTTGCCCACAAGTTTCGGTAAGCGATAAAGGCCACCGGCGGCGGCAACCAAATTGCGTTTTACTTCGGCTAATCCGAATTTGGCATTCGTTGAAGCAACGATCATGTCAGCGGCTAACGCGATTTCGCATCCACCGGCAGTGGCTAAGCCGTCGATGGCGGCGATCACTGGTTTACGACGCGGATAGGTGGTGAAGCCACCGAATCCACCTTTCGGTGTGGCCAATGTGGCGGCACCACCTGAGTTGATGGCTTTGAGATCGGCACCGGCACAAAAGACCGGACCATTAGCGGCCAAAACACCAACCCAAATTTCGGGATCAGATTCCATCTGATCGAGAGCGGCTTCCATCGCTTGGGCGAGTTCGCCGTTCACAGCGTTACGTGCTTCTGGACGATTCAGGGTGAGAACGGCAACATGTCCGCGAGTTTCATAAATAACCATGAGCGAATGGTAGGCGAGGGGCGTAGGCCGATGCCCATTCTCCTGACAAACTTGAAAAATGTTCTCCCATGTCATCTGCGATCTCGATGGAACCTTGTTGGATTCCGATGCGGCCTTGGCAGGAGCATTCATTGCATTGGGAGTGCCCGCCGAGGAAATTACCTACGGACATGTGGTGGCCACGGAATGTGAGCGCTTAGGGATTTCGCTCGA
>JBEGMF010000006.1:0-95929 GCA_041183205.1 Actinomycetota bacterium
GACGCTTGGCGCCGTTTCGCCACTCGCCGCAGTAACAACGGATACACAATGATTGTCAGAAGAGAAAACGAAAACCACTGCAAGGCATAGCCGAGATGCGGACCTTCGGAAAGATCAGGAGGCGGCACGGCAATGGGATACGGCGCAACCGGAACACTGGTGCCCGTCAGGTTGATGTATATCGGCAACAACTTTTCATCTATTTGTTGCGCTAGGCGTTGAACATCAACACGCGAAAGCAAACGCAATTCGCCTGTTGCTGCATCTGCGGGACCGGAAACAATTCCCGTCGAGCGTTCTTGAGTTAATCGAATAATTCCCGTAACCGTGATGGTTCCAGTTGGTGGCGCGAAGTCATCCCATGGACCATCAACCGAAACGCTGTATGGAACCCATCCGCGGTTCACAGCAACCGCAACACCATTCGCTTGCACGAGCGGTGTCACCACCCAATAGCCGGGAGCGCCGTTATTCGATCGGTTGTTAATCAACACTTGTTCGTCAACGCGATACGTGCCAGTCACCGTCACTGGGCGATACTGCAACGCAGCAAGGTCGCTCGTGGGCGTTGTTGGCGTCACCAAGGTTTCGATCGGAACCGGTGCTTCGGTGGTAACCGACAAAATCTTTTCGTTTGTCTCTCGGCGTTCATCGAGTCGACGCAGTTGCCAAAAACCGGCAGTCAACATCGCCAACACCACCACCGTCACAAAAAGATGCGACAGGATCCAACGGGGGCGTAAAAGGAACCGGTACACGGCCCACAGGCTAGGCCTCTGGGCGCGCTAATCGGCAATCACCGGCTACGCAGTTGGCAATTGGTAATCGGCAAAACGATCACGTAGTTCTCGCTTTGAGAATTTGCCTACCGACGTTTTTGGGATCTCATCGATAAACACCACATCATCGGGTAGCCACCATTTCGCCACACGGCCATCAAGGTGAGCGATGACATCATCTTTGGACATCTCTTCACCTTGACGAACGACGACGCAGGCCAGCGGACGCTCCGACCAGCGGGGATGTTTCACGCCGATTACTGCGGCTTCAGCCACCTTGGGATGGGCCATGATCTCGTTTTCCAATTCCACTGATGAGATCCATTCACCGCCGGACTTCACGACGTCTTTCGTGCGATCCACGATCCGCATATAGCCAAGCGAATCCACGGTGGCGACATCCCCAGTCTTCAACCAACCATCTTCGGTGAACGATTCCGGTGAACGATCATCGTTGTAGTAACTCGACGCAATCCATGGGCCGGCACATTGCAGTTCACCACTCGTGGTTCCATCCCATGGCACCAGTTCACCCGTCACTTGATCAACCACGCGCGTTTGTACGCCGAGAACCGGCACGCCAATAGAAGCGCGGTAGTCGGCCTTTTGATCATCGGGTGCGTTTTCTAATGATGAAGTCAACGTGGCCACAGATGCGAGCGGAGAAGTTTCAGTCATACCCCACGCTTGCAAGATCGGTAAACCAAGTTTTTGGCGATAAGCCTCGGAAAGCGCTTTCGGAACCGAAGACCCGCCACAAGGTATGCCGCGCAAACAAGAAACGTCGCGTCCATCAATTTCGTTGAGTACGCCCATCCAAATTGTGGGAACACCCGCGGCGATAGTGACACGTTCCGATTCAATGAGATCAACAATTGCTTTCGGACTTAAATCACGACCAGGCATCACTAACGATGCACCGGTGGCAATTCCGATATGCGCAAGTCCCCATGCATTGGCATGGAACATCGGGACAACCGGCAAAATAATGTCGCGCTCAGAACAACCGAGACCATCAGCCATGGTGCCGGCCATCGTGTGCAACCACGTTGAACGATGCGAATAGACAACACCTTTGGGGTTACCGGTGGTGCCGCTGGTGTAACACATCGACGCCGCTCGATTTTCGTCATCGATATGAAAATCAATCGGCGATGCGGCCGCTACTAACTTTTCGTAGTCATGCGCTAACGGACCCGCCGAATTGACATCGAGATCACCGGCGCCGTCATCCATCACGACGATATGGCGCACGGTGGTGAATGAATCAATTAACGGCATTAACAGCGGCAGCAATGAACGATCAACAAAAATCACTTCGTCTTCGGCGTGGTTGACGACATACGTGATCTGTTCAGGGAATAAGCGAATGTTCAACGTATGCAATACGCGACCCGAACACGGTACGGCGAAATACAACTCAAGATGCCGCGACGTATTCCATGCAAACGTTCCGACGCGACCATTTGGCGAAATACCAAGATCATCGAGTACTCCCCCGAGGCGGCGTACACGCTCGGCCCATGATCCATACGAAAGCCGTTCAACACCCACCGGTGTTGCCGTGACAACTTCTTTGTCCGGGAAATAACGCTCAACACGATCAAAAAAATTCGTGAGCACTAACGGCCCGTGTTGCATGAGACCTTTCACCGCTACCTCCTATTGCCTTTCATTGTGTGAGCGTAGGTGAGAAGATGCGGTCCTTGTCTGGAGAAATGACCGCCCATCCGGGCCGCCGCCATTTGGTATGGATTTTGAGCCCGATCGCGGTCTTGATCGCCATGGGCTACACGGCCGATGTCCTGTGGCCGTCGCTGGTTGAGGACAACCCGTTACTCCTCATCGCGCTGAGCGCGAAGAACCGTTACCTCGTTTTGGTGGTCAATCAACTTTCGGCTTGGTCCTATTACATCGTTGGCACCATTCGACTTTTATTACCCGATCCATTCTTTTTTCTTCTCGGCTGGTTGTACGGCGCAGCGGCCTTACGTTGGATGGAACAACGTTCGCCCACCATCGGAAAACTTTTGCGATCGTTGGAAAAATGGTTTGAACGTTGGGGCGCACCTTTGGTGCTACTTCTGCCGAACAATTACATCTGCACAATCGCTGGAGTGGCTCGTATGTCACCGTGGCTCTTTGCCACCCTCAATGTGATTGGAACCGTCGGACGCTTATTAATGATTCAGGTCATCGGCGATATTTTCGCCGCGCCCATTAATTCCGTTTTAGATTTTGTCGCCCGTTGGCGAATTCCTTTACTCGCTGCGTCATTTGCCTTAGTGGCGCTCGCCGTGCTTTCCGAAATCCGCAAAGGAAAACAGGAAATTGCCGCCTTCAAAGAGTTCGAGGACACTGCCGATGCCATCGAACGGCATGAAGAACCACGCGAAGACTTAAAAGATCTCTGAAATTTAAATATCGAGCAGGCCGTCAAGCCCGATAGTGACACCCGGTGTAGATGCCACTGCTTTCGCCGCCAAAATCACACCCGGCATGAACGAATCGCGATCATAGGAGTCGTGGCGAATACTCAGCGTTTGTCCGGTTGTTCCCAAAATCACTTCCTGATGTGCGACCATGCCGCGCAAGCGCAATGAATGAACACGAATATCGGCGGGACCTTTACCACCGCGCGCACCGGGAAGGAGTTCATTGGTGGTGGGATCGGGCGCCCATTGTTGATCGGCACCGGCGATGCGTTCCGCCGTCAACATGGCGGTGCCGGAAGGTGCATCAACTTTGGCATCGTGATGAAGTTCGATGATTTCCGCAGTCTCAAAATAAGGTGCCGCTAATTCGGCGAAACGCATCATAAGTACAGCACCAATGGCAAAGTTCGGCGCAATGACACAGTTCGATGATGTGAATGATTCTGAAAATGCGCGGTAGTCGTCGTCAGAGAAACCAGTTGTTCCCGTTACCGCATGAACACCGTTTTGCGCGCACCACAACAAGTTTTGGCGGGCGGCATCGAGATGGGTGAAATCGATAACGATCTCCACACCGGCATCTAAAAATGAACTTTCATCTTTGGCCACATTGAAGGGCAATTCGCAGCCCGTGACTTGACGCATATCAATTCCGGCATGGAACGGATCAACGGCGGCGACGAGTTCCAAATCGGGATCGTCGTTTACCGCGCGGCATACCGTGCTTCCCATGCGACCACCAGCGCCAAAGACCCCAACTCGTAATGTCATGGCCTGAAACTAGCCGCGAGCAAAGCGAGGCAGGGCCTCAATTCCGTCACCTAGCGGGCCTACGGCCGAAACAACACGCGGAGCGGCGAAAACTTTGGCGATAACTGCAGCGACATCAGCAGGGGTCACCGCACGCAATTGGCGAATGTGTTCGTCAATCGAGACCACGTCATTACGAGCAACGATGCCGTTACCTAAACGGGATAGGCGCGATCCGGAATCCTCCAAGCCCAACACCATTGAACCCTCGAGATAGCCAAGGGCAATCTCATATTCGCTATCGGTGATGCCGTTTTGAACAAAATCTTCGAGCAACGATTCACAAACTCCGAGCAGTTCGCCTAAACGATTGACGGCGGTACCGGCGTACAACACCACCGAACCAGTATCGGAATACAACGACGGCGCCGAGTAAATCGTGTAAACCAACCCGCGTTCTTCGCGCACTTGCTGGAACAATCGGCTCGACATTCCCCCACCCAAGACCTGGTTAGCGATGTAAAGCGCATAACGATCTTCATCAGCCAAGGAAACCGAACGCCAACCAACCGCCAGATGAACTTGTTCAATCGGACGATCGATCTGAATAGCATCGTCAACTAATGGTTGCGGTACTTGACGTTGTGGTGTTTCGCCCGTGATTCCGTCGGCCAAAAAATTGTAGAATGCACGAACGACTTGGTCATGATCAATTGCACCAGCAGCCGCGACCACCATGTTTTTTGGTCGGTACCACTGGGAATGGAAATCAGCGACATCATCGCGCTGCATGGCCATCACCGTTTTTTGATCGCCTAACGTCTCGCGCCCAAGTGGGTGAGTAGAAAAAAGCCGATCATAAAGATGAGTTATAACTAAATCATCAGGTGTGTCTTCTGCCATCAGAAGTTCTTCGTAAATGACATCTCGTTCACACTCGAGATCTTCTTGCCGTAAAGCGGGCTGCGAAAGAACATCGGCCAAGAGGTCGAAACCCAATTGCTGGTGAGTTGACGGTAAACGCAAGTAATACGCCGTGTGTTCACGCGACGTATAGGCATTCATTTCTCCACCAACTGCATCAATTGACGCAGCGATTTCACGCGCCGAGCGGGTGTCGGTGCCTTTAAAAAGAAGATGCTCTAAGAAATGGGAAACGCCCGCTATTTCTTTAGGTTCATCGCGTGAACCGACTGCTACCCAAACGCCCAACGACACCGATGACACCTCGGGCATGCGCTCGGTTACAACGCGCACACCAGAGGTGAGATCAGTTCGTTCAACTTTGGGGTCGGTCATTTACTTAGCGACGACGACCACCACGGCGGCGATCTCCACGGTCACCGCGATCATTGCGGTCACCACGGGAAACGCTCGGTCCGAGGTCGCCCATTTCGTCACTGATTTCCGCATCAAATGCATCAGCAAAGGAAACGTATTCACGATCGCCCGAGGAAGACGATGGCGCTGCGTTTTCACGGGCCGGTCGCTCTTCAGTTGATGCGCTTTCTTCATCGGCTTGCGGGGCGTTTGCTAACGACAGCGAAACTTTTCCATTGGGATCGACATCATCAACGCGTACTTCCACCGAATCACCGAGTTCGTAAACGTCTTCGACCTTGTCAATACGCTTGCCGCCACCAATCTTGGAAATATGCAAAAGGCCGTCGCGTCCAGGAAGGATGTTGACGAATGCGCCAAACTTCGCAATGTTCACGACACGACCTTGATACACCGCACCAATTTCAGCGGTAGGCGGATTCAGAATGAGACGAATCTGACGTTCGGCTTCGGCCACTGCGCCGCCATCGGTTGAACCGATGCTGACGCGACCCACCGAGCCATCGTCGTCAACGGCGATATCAGCACCAGTTTCTTGCTGAATTGCGTTAATGACTTTGCCCTTCGGGCCAATAACTTCACCGATCTTGTCCATCGGAATTTCGAAGGTGATGATCTTCGGTGCGGTCTCGCCCACTTCAGCGCGTGGTTCGCGAATTGCTTCGGCCATGACCCGCAAAATTTCAAGACGCGCTTCTTTTGCTTGTTGCAATGCTTGAGCCAAAACATCAGCAGGAATGCCGTCGATCTTGGTATCGAGTTGCAAGGCCGTAATGACATCAGCCGAACCGGCGACTTTAAAGTCCATGTCACCAAACGCATCTTCGGCGCCGAGAATGTCGGTCAAGGTGGTGTATTTGCCATCGGCATAGACCAAGCCCATCGCAATACCGGCAACCGGTGCACGTAACGGAACGCCTGCATCCATTAATGAAAGCGTTGAACCACATACTGAACCCATTGAGGTTGAACCATTCGATGACATGACGTCAGAAACAGTTCGAATTGTGTAAGCGAATTCTTCGGATGACGGAATAACCGGCAACAACGCGCGCTCAGCCAACATGCCGTGACCAATTTCGCGACGCTTCGGTCCACGCATGAAACCAGTTTCACCAGTTGAGTAAGGCGGGAAATTGTAATGGTGCATATAACGCTTACGATCGACATTGGTAAGTGAATCGATCATTTGCTCCATACGCGGCATACCCAATGTGGTGACGTTAAGAACTTGCGTTTCACCACGTTGGAAAAGACCGGAGCCATGCACTGAAGGAAGAACGCCAACTTCGGCGGACAACGGACGAATATCTTTCGGTCCACGACCATCGATACGCGCACCTTCATTAACAATGCGTGAGCGCACGGCTTCTTTGGTCAACGAACGGAAAGCGGCCTTCAATTGCGTTTCCGCATTTTCGATATCAGCAAAACGACCGAGCAATTCAGCCACAACAGAATCGCGCAATTCGGCTTCGGCGGCTAAACGTTCGGTCTTGTCTACGACCATTTGCGTGGCGGCAATAGCAGCGCGCTTTTCGGCGACCGCGGCGAAAATTTCCGGCGCGTAATCGACGCTGACGCTGTATTCCATCTGTGGCTTCACACCAACGGCGGCCATCAATTCACGCTGGGCATCGATCGATTGCAGGATGTACTTCTTGGCTTCTTCTAAACCTTGAGCCAAAACTGCTTCGTCAACCTTGGGCGCGCCTTGTTCCATTAACGGCCATTGCGCTTCGGTTCCACCAGCTTCCACCATGGAAATAGCAACATCGCCATTGTCGAGGGCGCGTCCAGCAACCACCATTTCGAATTGCGATTCATCGCCTTCTTCGTAAGTGGGATGCGGAATCCATTTACCTTCAGCGGTAAAAGCGATACGCACCGCACCGATCGGGCCATCAAAAGGAATACCCGAAAGTGAAAGCGCAGCCGATGCACCGTTAATAGCGATGACATCGTGCGGGTTCACCATGTCAGCCGCGAGGACTGTGCCAACAATATGAACTTCGTTGCGGAAGCCGTCGGGGAAACATGGACGCAATGGGCGGTCCATTAAACGACAAGTCAGAATTGCTTGATCCGAGGCTTTGCCTTCACGGCGAAAGAACGAACCGGGAATACGACCGGCGGCGTACATACGCTCTTCAATGTCAACGGTTAACGGAAAAAAGTCAGCACCTTCACGGGCACTCTTGGCCGCCACGACGGTGACCAACATTTGCGTTTTTCCAATTTGTACTGTGACAGCACCGTCAGCTTGGCCGGCAAGTTTGCCTGCCGAAAAAGTAATGGTCTTGTCCTCGTCGCCATTATTGGCGGCGCGAACGGAAATGGCTTCAGCCACTTTTCTTCTCCTCTGTTGTTGCAGAATTCATCTGCGATAGGTGAGGCGATCAGCGCCCAGTTCCCAGTGGTGAATACCGACGGTGCTTCGGTACTCACCACCGGCAACTAGTACGTGAGTCCACCTCGTTGACGACACCACGGCAGCGTCGCCAAAACTTGTTATGAAAGAAAGGACGACCGAAGTCGTCCTTTGGTGTTATCGGCGCAAGCCGAGTTTGGCGATAATCGAACGGTAACGCTCGACATCATTTTTCTTGACGTAATCGAGCAGGCGACGGCGTCGACCAACCAACATCAAAAGACCACGACGTGAATGGTGATCCTTCTTATGTGTCTTGAGATGTTCAGTGAGATGGTTAATGCGGTCGGTTAACAATGCGATCTGAACTTCCGGCGATCCCGTATCGGTGGGATGTGTGCGGTGTTCGGCGATCGTGTCAGCCTTGGGTGTGAGGTTTGCGGGTTTTCCCGACATGGTTTTTCCTTTGCAGTGGGTTTCGGACCCGGCCCCGAGAACCGCTGGCAAAGCCTGGCGTGTCCACAGAGCGGAATCGGCTCGTAGAACCGACCGCAAAACGGTAGCAGGACCGGCGAAAAAGCGACATTCGGCCAATTTGACGGGCTCAACCCCCATCTCCGCCCTATATTCCGCCCAGAACATTTGTCATTCCGGGGGGAAGACATGAGCCAACGTCCAGCACCAATTCATTTTGATGATTTGGATAATCCGGCCTTTTCCGAGCCGGCCCGCGGCATTCTCGACGCCGTGGCCCCAATGGCCGATGCCATTGAACTGAACGGCGATGCATTAATGACCCAAGCATCGCAAGCCGTTGGACTCGACGATTTCGGCCCGATGGACTTTGTCGAGCGCATGGAAGTTTTATTGGAAGCGCTGCGCACTGAAGCACCGCTTTCGCCGATGGGAAAAATCGGCGCCGCTTCCCAAGTTGGCCAACTTTTACAAAATCGTCTTTTGCTCGCCGACTTATTAAAACGACATCCCGAAATTCATGACATCAAAATTGATCGCCCAATCATCATTGCGGGACTACCGCGCACGGGAACAACCCATTTACATAATTTGATTTCGTCGGATCCGGCATTGCGCTCACTTCCCTATTGGGAAAGCAATCAACCCATTCCCCTCCCCAGTGAAGCAGCGTTAGCCAATTCGGAGAACGATCCGCGTCTTGAACGCACCGAAATTGGTTTACAAACAATGGAAGTCATCATGCCGGAGTTCAAGCGAATGCATGAAATGACAACTTGGCATGTCCATGAAGAAATTCAATTGTTGGCTATTGAATTCTCGACAATGTTGTTTGAAACAACTGCCCCGATGCCGACCTGGCGGGATTACTACAAGTCACACGATCAAACGCCGCATTATGAATACATGAAAACCATTTTGAAGGCCTGTCAGTTTTTGCGCGGCGGTGATCGTTGGATTTTGAAATCGCCTCAGCATCTTGAACAATTCAAACCGCTTAAAGCAGTGTTCCCCGATGGAATTTTCTTAGTAACTCATCGTGATCCGATTTCAGTCATGGTTTCCATGGGAACGATGGTTTCCTATTCGGCACGTATGTCGCTCGATCCGGTCGATCCGAAATACATCGCTAACTATTGGGCCGATCGTTTGGACGACATGTTGAATGCGGCCATGCGCGATCGAGATGTATTAGGCGGCGATGACTGCACGATGGATATTCGCTTTGATCAATTTATGGCCGATGATCTCGGCACTATTGAACGTATTTACAAACTCGCCGATCAACCTTTTGATGAACGCGCCCAAGAGGCGTTCTCGCACTACGGCGCTACTCATGAACGCGATCGTCACGGAAAAGTTATTTACGACACCGATCAATTAGGTATCGATGTAGCAAAACGTCGTCAGGAAATGCGCGCTTACAGCGAACATTTCGGCATTCCTGATGAACCGTGGTAATCGCCTGACGAATATTTGAATTCGCCAACAATTAATTGTTCGACAAAAGTTCACGACATTGATTGACGTCGCGCCCCATTTGTTCAATTAGGGCATCAATCGAATCGAACTTCATCTCATCGCGTAAGCGATATTCAAATTGCACATGCGCACTTTGACCATAAAGATCACCGTCAAAATCAATGAGGTGTGCCTCCAACAACGAACGTTTGGCATCCTCATAAAACGTTGGGCGTCGACCTAAGGAAATGGCACATGGACGACGTTGACCATCGATACCGATATACCACCCGGCATAAATTCCATCGGCGGGCAAGCAAATCTCATCACCGATCATCACATTGGCCGTTCGATAACCAAGATCGCGTGCGCGTCCATCGCCGTGACCAACGATGCCGCGCACTTCATGCAGTCGACCCAACATTGTGGTGGCGGCGGGTAAATCACCGGCACGTAAGGCGGCGCGAATACGGGTGGATGAAACCGAATTATGCGAGGGTCGGCCATCTTCACCAATGAGTTGATGACCGAAAACTGAGAACCCACTGAGTTCGCCCATAGCGCTGAGCATTTCCACATTGCCGGCTCGATCTTTGCCGAAATGAAAATCGGTACCCACCGAAACATATTTGGTATCAAGTGCATCGATCAGAACTCGTTTTACGAAATCGGCAGCCGATTCGCTTGAGCGCTGGTTATCGAAATGTACGACGTAGACATAATCCACATCGCATGTTTCGAGGAGTTCAAGTTTTTGTTCGAGATCAGTAAGCAAAAGCGGCGCCGATTCGGGGCGCACCACCGATGCTGGATGTCGATCGAACGTGACCACGGCCGTCGCTAAATCATGTTGGCGCGCATGCTGACGAAGTTGGGCAATGACAGCACGGTGTCCGAGATGCACACCATCAAAGGCGCCAATCGTGACTGCACAAGCATGAGCCGGATGCTCGCTGTCAGCGTTTTCGTAGATGACCTGCATAACGCTGTAACGCTATCGCCCATCGGCTGCGGAAATAACCACCGACGGCTTTGCCAATTCATCGGTTTTTTGTTCGTACATTGCTAAAAGGCGACCGGTGCTATCGCATACCGCCCATGGTCCACTGCCATGAAAGCGATCGTCGATAGGCAGAAAACGCCCGTGACTTACCGCAACGACATCGTCGTCGCTGGCAATAACTTGCACCCAGTCGCGCATGGCAGCGGCGGGCGTGAGTAAGTGTTCAGGCTTCAGTTGTTCAAGGGTGACGGCTTGATCGAGCGAAAAGGACCCGATCGAGTCGCGACATAACGATCGAATATGAGCACCGCCGCCAACGGCTTTGCCGAGATCAGCGGCTAACGATCGAATATAGGTACCCGAAGAACAATGAATCGTGGCGCGCACGATGTTGTCGTCACTCGTGGGTTGCAGTTCGAAGGAATACACCGTTACCGGCCGCGCTTTACGTTCGACTTCAATTCCTTGACGCGCCAATTCATGTAAACGCTTGCCATCTACTTTGATAGCCGACACCATGGGCGGAACTTGCATGATGTCGCCCACGAATTGCTGCGACGCTTCTTTTAATTGCGCGAACGTCACCGATGACATGTCATAGGTCGCCACCACATCCCCGGAGTCATCAAGTGTGGTGGTTTCGGCGCCGAGAACAATTTCGCAGGTGTAGGTCTTGGAAAGACCCGTGAGGTATTTCAAAACACGCGTCATTTTTCCCACGCCGAGCAACAACACGCCGGTGGCATCGGGATCAAGCGTGCCCGAATGGCCGATCTTTCTCGTCTTTAAGATCCCCCGCGCTTTAGCAACCACATCATGTGAGGTCCACCCTGCTTCTTTGGCAATAACGACGAGGCCGTCGGGACCGTCTGCACGGTTTCGGCTCACTGCTCGTCGCCACCAGCGAAATCATCAGGTTTCGGCGGCTCGGCCAAAAGCGATTCGATCTTGGCTCCTTCACGCACACCGGGATCGGGCGCAAAGGAAAGTTCCGGCGTGCGCTTCATGCGCGCTTGACGAGCAATAGACGACTGCAAGCGTTTACGTAATTCGGCAAATGCTTCGAGGATTTCTTCATCGCCCTCTTCGCCTTGTAGCGAATCATAAAAAACACGGGCATGACGAAGATCGCCTTCGATATCGACGGCGGTGATAGTCACCATCTGCAATCGATCGTCATCTAGGCGTTCGAGTTCATCGCCGAGAATTTCGCGCAGCAGTTCGTTTAAGCGCGCCGTACGCGGGAATTGCCGCGCCGAATTGTGGGAAGAACGTCGGGCCATCAGGTACGAGGAATCTCTCGATCCTCGTACGTTTCGATGATGTCTCCGGGTTTGAGATCTTGGAAATCGGTGAGGCCGATACCACATTCAAATCCGGAGGCCACTTCACGTACATCGTCTTTGAAACGACGTAACGAAGCGATCGCTCCCTTCCAGATGACCGTTCCGTCACGCAAGAAGCGCACTTTCGAACCACGAGTGATCTGTCCGTTGGTGACATAACAACCAGCAATGGCGCCCACGCGCGGCACACGGAAGATTTCGCGCACTTCGGCTTCGCCTGTGACGACTTCTTCGTATTCCGGCTTCAACAGACCAAGCATGGCCTTTTCCATGTCTTCGATGACTTGGTAAATGATTTCGTAATTACGAATCTCTACTCGTTCGAATTCAGCCAAGTCGCGAGCCACACGATCGGGACGAACATTGAAGCCGATGATGGTGGCGTTCGATGTCGCTGCCAGTTGCACGTCGTTTTGGGTGATGCCACCGACGGCGCGGTGAACGAATGACAACTTGACATCGTCGCGTTCGAGTTTGCGCAGACTTTCGGTTAAGGCTTCTAACGAACCGGTGACATCGGCCTTCAAAATCAAATTCAATGTGGCTGCTTCGCCGGCTTGAATTTGTTCGAAAATGTCTTCCAACTTGGCGCCACCGCTCATGGCATGCGCTTCACGACCAATGGTGGCAATGCGTTGCCAATGCTCACGAGTCGTGGCCACTTTGCTGGCCGTCTTTTCATCGGGAGCAACTACGAATCGATCGCCAGCAGTAGCAACGTCGGATAAACCGAGCACCTGCACCGGAGCCGATGGGCCCGCTTCTTTGACCTGATTGCCGTTGTCGTCAAGCAGTGCACGCACACGTCCCCATGCCGCACCAGCAACCATTGGGTCACCGACGCGCAATGTTCCGTGTTGTACCAGCACGGTTGCAACAGGTCCACGTCCAACATCGAGATTTGATTCGAGAACAACACCACGTGCTCGTCCATCAGGCGATGCACGCAGATCTTCGATTTCAGCCAGCAACAAAACGTTTTCAAGCAATTCATCGATACCGAGATTTTGTAAAGCCGAAACTTCACACATCACGGTGTCGCCGCCCCAAGATTCAGGAACTAATCCATGTTCACTGAGTTGTTGCATAACGCGATTGGGATCAGCGTTTTCGCGATCGATCTTGTTAACGGCCACCACAATCGGAACCTGTGCCGCTTTGGCGTGGTTAATGGCTTCAATTGTTTGTGGCATAACGCCATCATCAGCCGCCACGACCAAGATCACGATGTCGGTGGCATCAGCACCACGGGCACGCATTGCGGTAAACGCTTCGTGGCCAGGAGTGTCGAGGAACGTTAAGAAACGACCATCTTTGGCGACCTGATAAGCACCAATATGTTGGGTAATGCCGCCGGCTTCACCGGCCACAACATTGGCATTACGAATTTGATCAAGAAGTTTTGTTTTACCGTGATCGACGTGACCCATCACCGTAATAACTGGTGGACGATGCGGCCATGATTCGTAAGTTGCATCATCAACGTCTTCTTCAATGAGAAGAAGTTTCTGCAGTTCAACTTCTTGTTCCTCACCCGGATTAACCAAACGAATTTCCGCACCAATTTCGGCGGCAAATAATTCGATCATGTCATCGGAAAGCGATTGAGTGGCAGTCACCATTTCGCCTTGTTGCATGAGGAAACGCACAACATCGGCGGCGGTTCGATTTAACTTCGGACCGAGTTCTTGCGGAGTTGTGGCGCGTTCGACAACGATCAAACCAGTTGGCACCGGCGCTTCGCGCGGTGTGTAACTGGGTGCATCCATTGGTTGCAATTCATCGGGTGTACGACGACGACGACCTTTACGACGTGGTTGACGAGGTCCGCTGTTGGGACGACCGCCACCAGGCGCGCCGCGACCAGCACCGGGTTTGCCGCCGGCCGGAGGCGCAGTAAACGCTGGGCCGCCGCCGAAGCCGCCACCAGGACCGCGGCCACCGCCACCGCCACCGGGGCGCGTGTTCGGGCGCGGACCACCCGAAGGTGCGTCACGACGCACACCGGGCGGAGGAGGAATTGGTTTTCCAGATGCGGAAACAGGAGGACGCACACCAGGAGGAGGAGGAATTGGTTTTCCGCTCGGCGAAAGAGGTGGGCGTGGAGGCGCGGGACGCGCCGGAGTTGTAGTTGACGCAGCGGGAGCTTGCGGTTCCTTTGTTGCTGGCTTGTCCGCAATTTTTTCTGCCGCCGGTTTTTCAGTGGCGATCTTTTCGGGTGCTGCACCACGACGCGGGCCGGCACTACCCGACGAAGAAATAACGCGCTTCGATGATGGTTTCGCCGGCGCCGGTGTTTCTTCTTTCATTGGTGCCGCTTCGGCAACCTGTTCGGCTACGACTGGTTCGGCAGCCACCGGTTCGACCACCGGAGCAACAACTGGTTCTTCGGTAACAGTTTCGGTTGCGGCCTCGTCGGTTGACTTGGCTGCCGCTTTCTTTGCCGGAGCCTTGGTGGCTGCTTTTTTCGCCGCAGCCTTTTTCGGCTTTTCTTCTTCAGGCGGAGTTGCCGACACGAGGCCGTCTTTTTCGGCCTTACGTCGCACACGGTCAGCTTGAGCTTCTTCGACACCGGAGGAGTGACTCTTCACCCCGATTCCGAGCGCGAGACAGAGGTCGAGCATGGCTTTATTACTCAACCCCAACTCTTTAGCTAGCTCGTGAACTCGGATTTTTCCTGGCAACTCTTTCCTCTCAATTCATTCTTTATTGACTACTTATCCTCGCACGTCATCGGCGTGCGGCCCAGAACCATTCAATGACGAGCGATTACGCGTCAGAATCCGATTCATTTTGCGCTTCTTGTTCATCGGCGACATGGGCGTAGTCGTCGGCCGAAATGGCATCGCCACCATCGGCCGATTGCCATACCTGCTCACCGGTCGTCGGGTCAGTTACCCACTCACCTTCGGCCCAGTCTTGGTTGGCGTATTCCTCTTCTTCGACTAATTGCGATTCCGATTTGATATCGACGCGCCAGCCGGTGAGACGGGCGGCGAGACGCGCGTTCTGTCCTTCTTTACCGATCGCCAATGAAAGTTGGTAATCAGGAACGATGACTTCGGCGGTACCGGTGTCTTCGTGAATACGAACTTCTTTCACCTTCGCCGGTGATAACGCCTTCATTACAAAATCAGCTGCGTCATCGGAGAACGGAACGATGTCGATTTTTTCACCACGCAATTCGTTGACGACCATGCGAACACGCGCGCCACGTGCACCAACGCACGCGCCCACGGGATCAACATTGGAATCGTTTGAAAGCACGGCGATCTTTGTGCGCGCTCCGGGTTCACGAGCGCAAGCCTTAATTTCAACAACACCATCGGCGATTTCCGGAACTTCAAGTTCGAATAAGCGCTTGATTAAACCGGGATGGGTGCGACTGGTGATGATCTGCGGGCCCTTAGCGGTTTTGCGCACTTCAACGATGTACGCCTTCATACGCGCGCCCGGTTCGGGACGCTCGTAAGGGACTTGTTCTGATTGCGGCATTAACGCTTCAACACGACCAAGATCTAACAATGTGTAACGAGAGTCGGTTTGTTGAATGATGCCGGTAACAATGTCGCCCTCGCGGCCGGCATATTCCTCGTACTTCATTTCCCGTTCGGCTTCACGAATACGTTGATTCATGACCTGCTTCATGGTTTGAGCAGCAACGCGACCCCAAACTTCCGGAGGCGGCGTCACATCAAACTCTTCGCCAATGGGATTTCCGTCATCGTCGAGTTCTTGCGCCATAACTCGGATTTCTCCGGTATCTGGGTCGATGATGACCCAGGCGTATTCCTGCGAATCAGGTAAACGCTTATAGGCCGATTCAAAGGCATCGGCCAACGCGCCATAGAGCGTGTCGATGGAAATGCCTTTATCAATGGCAAGCGCTTGTAAAGCTTCGATGAGATCAGGTGAATTCATCACGACTGAATCTTCTCCTCGTTGAGGGACGCGGTGTCCCGAGTGGTTTTCTTTGCAGACTTTTTTTGTTTGCCCGGTTTCGGTTCTCCACCCCATGTGAAGGTGGTGCGAGCTTTTTCAATTTCGCCCAAATTGAATGTCACCGATTCGCCTGCTGGTTCATCTAGCAAAACGGTCACGCTGGTGTCATTGGACGCGGTGACCGTTCCGTTAAATCTCCGACCAAGCGGATGATTGGGAAAAGTTTTGAGTGTCACTTGCCGACCAACCGCCCACGCAAAGTGAGCTGGTGTGCGCAATGTGCGCTCCAAACCAGGACTGGAAACTTCCAGGGTGTACGCCGCCGCAATGGGATCGTGTTCATCGAGTGCACGTGAAATTGCCCGAGTGCACGCGGCGATGGCTTCCAAATCCACGCCCCCCGGTCGATCAACCGTGACGCGCAGAAGAGGTCCCGCCTGTTCAAGATCGAATAACTCGAGGTCTTGGGAGGCCACGATGGGTTCAATAACGGCGCGCACGCGCTCAGGAACACTCATTTTGACCTCCTTTCAAAGGGCGGCGGCCCGCTGCCCGAGCGGACCGAACAACAAAGGCGTGGGCCGGGCCCACGCCTTTCGTTTGCAGGGTTACCTGCATTCACGAACGAATTGCGACCCCGTAATGGTACACGGGTCAACTACCCGCTGACCACCCCGTAAACGCCGGCTCGCCCCAAAAAACGTAAAAAAGCCCTTGAAATGGGGGTTAATAGGCCCTTGCGACGACCGCTAACGCCCCATCGGCATCATCGGATTGCGGCAGCGAGCCATCCGGCATCACCAAACAGCGAACCGTTACCGAATGCTTGGCCAACTCGGCTTCGCCTTCTGGTCCAAGGGTCGCCCACGGAAGTCGGGCCCATCCGGTGGTGGCCGCTTCGGCGGCCTCAGCCACACTGACCACATCGACGGTGTTGGCATTACGACGTGATTCGGCGTCGGCCAATAAGAAGTTCTGGCTTTCATCCAGTACCGCAAGGGTGTGATTGGCGATCGTCGCTAACGGCTGCGTCGATTTCTCTTTGCGAATGCGATTGACCACGGTGATGGCATCTTCGGCCAAATCACGAGGACCAAGTTCAAGACGAACCGGAATTCCTTTGAGTTCCCAATCGGTGGCGCGCCGCCCCATCGATACTTCTGTTCGACAATCCAATTCAGCGCGGATACCGGCGTCGGCGAGTTGGGCGTGTAACTGCCGACAACGTTCTATTACCGCATCGTCGTCGCGCACCGCGAGCACCACAACTTGAATTGGCGCGAGGCGCGGCGGAATACGCAATCCATCGTCATCACCATGCGACATGATGAGACCGCCGACCATGCGGGTGGAGACGCCCCATGAAGTTGTCCACGCGAATTGCTGTTGACCAGTGTCATCGAGATATTGAATTGAAAATGCGCGGGCAAAGTTCTGCCCAAGTTCATGACTGGTTCCCATTTGTAATGCTTTTCCATCGCCCATCATGGCTTCACAAGTCATGGTGTTAATGGCACCGGCAAAACGCTCTTTCACTGTCTTGCGACCAACAACAACGGGGATCGCTAAGACATCGCGCATAAAGGATTCATATACCTCATAAAGAATTTTCTCGGCGTACAAACGGCCGTCTTCTTGCGACGCGTGCGCGCAGTGACCTTCTTGCCATAAAAACTCACTGGTGCGTAAAAACACGCGCGGACGCAATTCCCAACGCACAACATTGGCCCACTGATTAAGCAACAGCGGAAGGTCGCGATAACTCTGCACCCACTTCGCCATGTACTCGCCGATAACTGTTTCGGAAGTGGGACGAACAACAACCGGCTCTTCGAGTTCTTTACCACCAGCAACGGTGACCACTGCGAGTTCCGGGCTGAATCCTTCAACATGTTCGGCTTCGCGCTTGAGATACTGCTCAGGAATAAAGAGCGGGAAGTACGCGTTTTTGGCTCCGGCCGCTTTAATGCGCTTATCCACTTCAGACTGCATTTGTTCCCAAAGTGAATAGCCATAAGGACGAATCACCATCGTGCCGCGCACGGGGCCGTTATCAGCCAACTCGGCTTTAGCCACAATGTCTTGATACCAACGAGGGAAATCGTCCGCTTGGGCGGTGAGTACTTTCGCCATAGATGACGATGCTAGGCGACTACTCGTGCTTGCGAATCAATTGAATTATCTCTTCGGCGTTGTTGGCGTCATGGCCTTTTTCATCGAGCAATGCCGCACGGTCGGCTTCCGCTTCAGCCGCAGCCGTTTCATCTTTTCGCCGTAACGCCTCATCAACACCACCATCGGCAATGATCTGTGCCCATTCCACAAGCGCATCGACCATTTCCGCTTCGGGCACAACTTTCACGACTTCGCCCTTCACGAAAAGATGTCCGCGTTTCCGTCCCGCCGCAATTCCGAGATCGGCCTCGCGTGCTTCACCAGGACCGTTGACAACACAACCCATGACGGCAACTTGGATTGGAATCTTCAACTCGCCGAGAGCATCTTGAGCATTCTTGGCCACTTCGATGACATCTACTTCGGCGCGACCACATGAAGGACAAGCGATGAGATCAAGGCCTCGTCGTTCACGCAATCCAAGCGATTCCAATAGCCAGCGACCAGCACGCACTTCTTCAACGGGATCAGCGGTGAGCGAATAACGAATGGTGTCGCCAATACCCTCGGCTAAAAGCGTTGCCATTCCGGCAGTGGCTTTCACTAAACCGGCCGGCGGTGGACCGGCTTCGGTAACACCGAGATGTAATGGGTAATCGACGGTTTCGGAAAGTAAACGATAAGCGTCGATCATTAGCGCCACGTTGGACGCCTTCACTGAAATTTTTACGTTGTCGAAATCGACTTCGGCGAAATACGCAAGTTCGCGTACTGCTGATTCAACCATTGCTTCGGCAGTTACACGTCCGCCGTACTTTTCGTAAAGGTCCGGATCAAGTGATCCGCCGTTAACACCAATACGAATTGGAATACCGCGATCTTTCGCTTCTTGCGCTACTGCTTTGATGTGCTCGGGCCGACGAATATTTCCCGGATTAAGACGTAAGCCCTGCACGCCTGCTTCCATTGCTTCAAGGGCGCGGCGATACTGATGATGGATATCAGCGACAATCGGAATGGGCGAACGCGGAACAATATGCGCCAGACCTTCGGCCGCCTCAACCTCGTTACAAGTGCAACGCACAATGTCGCAACCAGCGGCGGCTAAGGCGTAAATCTGTTGCAACGTGCCTTCAACATCAGCAGTTTTGGTGGTGGTCATTGATTGCACCGAAATCGGAGCATCGCCACCGACGGCTACCGATCCAACTCGAATTTGTCGCGTGGGGCGCCGTGGATACTTCGATTGCGTTAACAGTTCACTCACTGCCGCTACTCCCGGATCGGTGCTACTCGTTGAGCGTATCGGCCGACTGCGCGACTCGCGACTTATGGTGAAAGTCGCACGGGATCAACGGCATCCAAATACAACGTTGACGCGAAGAGCCCCACCATCAACAGCACGACGATATAGGTAACGGGCATAAGTTTCGCCATGTTCACGCGATGCGCACGGCCCGTGATTTTTTCGCGCACCGCTTCATAGGTGGCGACGGCGATATGTCCACCGTCAAAGGGCAAAAGCGGCAGCAAGTTAACGAGGCCGAGGAAAATATTGACCGTTGCCAACAGCGCTAAGACACCCGCCCATCCAGCTTGTTCACCTAATTGCGCACCAACGTTGACAATGCCTAGCAATGACATCGGACGATCGGCATTAGATGACGTTGAAGGTCCGGATGAGTTTCCGCTGGAAGGCTGAACTGGCTGAATTGATGAATCAGACGGGACTTCCCCGCCGTTCGCAACCTGCGTCGCTAAATCTTTAATACCCGATGGCGAAAAAATTCGACCAATTCCTTCGAACGTTCCGGTAACTGTTTGTCCGAAGGCATCAACGGCGCGACCTGTCGCGCTCACAACTCCGTCGCGCACAATGACCGAACTCGGAGAAATTCCTAAGAACCCGCGATATCCATCGGGCGGTAACAGAACTTGTCCGTTGACTTGCGTGGTAAACGAACGTCCATTGCGATCAAAAGTAATGGTGGCCGGACCGATTGTCCGCACCAGCGCAGATTGGGCATCGGCATACGTTGGCGTAGCAATGCCATTCACTTCGGTAATGCGATCACCAGCCACCAAGGGCGATACCGGTCGAGCCCCCTCATTGGTGAGTGACCAGCCAATCGTGGCGGGAAGAACAAATTCTTGGCCATCACGACGCACGGTTAAATCAACCGTTGAACCCGCATGCGTGCGAATGAGTGCACTGAAATCGGAAAACCGTCCCACCGGTTCATCGCCAAAAGCAACGATTTCATCACCGGGTTCTAAACCAGCGGCTTGAGCTGCCGACGCTTCACTTACCGAATCGATTTTCCAGCGCGTATCGGATTGATGACCGAAACCAACGAACACCACAACTAACAACAAAAATCCCAGCGCAATGTTCATTGCTGGACCGGCGGCGACGACCGGCATACGTCGCCAGTATGACTTGGCGCGGTACGTGCGGTTTTCGTCGTCGTCGACCTCTTCCAAACTATGCATTCCAATAATGCGGACATACGCGCCCGCCGGAACAAGTTTGATGCCGTATTCCGTTTCACCTTTTTTGGTTGACCATAAACGCGGCCCAAAACCCAAAAAGAATTCAGTGACCTTCATGCCGTTGCGCTTGGCCACCAAAAAATGGCCGAGTTCATGCAACACCACCGAGAGCACAATGGCCATGATCAATACGAAAAGCCAGATATTGGAAATTGCCGCCCACGCCAATGCCGCGATCAATAGGGCCATCATGAACCAGCGATTGGAGAACACCTTCTCCACGAAATTTTGTTCGCGCGGCTTTTCTACTTCGGGAGAAATTTCATTTGTCGTTTGCGGATCGATACTCATTGAGCAGCTTCTTCCATTTGCGCAACAACATTGGCCGCTACTTTGCGGGCACATGTATCAGCATAAATAACATCGGCAGAAATTTGCGGTTGCAGACCGTCATAATCCTGCAAGGTTTCAGAAATAACCACCGGAATTGAACGCCAAGCAATTCGTCCGTCAAGAAATGCGGCAACGGCAATTTCGTTGGCGGCATTAAGCCAAGCCGGAGCGGTACCACCGGCGCGGCCCGCCTCATAAGCCAAACCTAAACACGGAAACGCCGCGAAATCTGGCGGTTCAAAATCCAATTGCCGCAACGACGACCAATCGATTTTGCCGAAAGGCGTACCAATTCGTTCTGGATAGGCCAGGGCATAACCAATAGGCAATCGCATATCCGGTAGCGAAAGTTGGGCAATCGTCGAGCCATCAGTGAACTCGACCATCGAATGAATAATTGACTGCGGATGCACGACAACTTCAATGGTGTCGAAATCAATCCCATAGCCGTCATTGCCGGCGGGCCGGCCAAAAAGTTCGTTAGCCTCGATCACTTCTAGACCCTTATTCATCAATGTCGATGAATCGATGGTGATTTTGGGGCCCATGCTCCACGTGGGGTGCGCCAGCGCGTCATCGATAGTGACCGCGGAAAGTTCATCGGCTGATTTACCGCGAAACGGTCCGCCACTTGCAGTGAGCAGAAGACGGGAAACGTTGTTGCGATGACTCGTTGATCGAAGGCATTGATGAATGGCTCCATGCTCACTATCAATCGGAACGAGTTCGGCGCCAGCAGTGCGACGCGCTTTTTGAACAACAGGGCCGGCAGCAATGAGCGATTCTTTATTGGCTAACGCCAAACGCTTACCCGCCAGCAATGCCGACAAAGTGACCGACAATCCGGCAAAGCCAACAACGCCGTTCACCACAACGTCGCCGCATTCACCTAACGATTCGATGGCCCCTTCGCCAAGGCGAACATCAATACTCGAATCAATTTTTTCGGCAATGAGTTTGCCGTTCACCGGGTCGTTGATCGCTACCACAGCAGGACGAAACTTTTGCACCTGCTCAATAACGACATCGGGTTGTCGACCCGTTGCCCCCAGTGCTTCTAAAGAAAACCGCTCTGGTTCACTAGTGATGACATCAAGCGTTTGCGTGCCGATGGATCCGGTGGAACCGGCTAAAGAAACTTTTTGGTGGCGCGGCGCCGAGCGAACGTCATTCGACTGGTTTGTCGTCGCCATAGCCATACAACGAGCCTACCGACCCGTTGTTTCAATGTCGCCGCGGGCTTAACCGAGGCCCAAAATGCGTGCCACGTAGTAGGTCGCTGGCAAGACGAAAAGAAGCCCATCAAAACGATCGAGTAATCCCCCATGTGCGGGGATGATTGAGCCCATATCTTTCACACCGAGGTCACGTTTAAACATTGACTCGGTTAAATCGCCAATCGGTGCCACGACGGCAAGAACCAGAGCCAAAACAATGGCTTTGCCCGCACCAAATGGTCCAACACCAAAAATAACGGCGACAACGAAGACCGCCACAAACGTCGAGGCCACACCACCGATAAGTCCTTCGACTGTTTTGTTGGGCGAAACCGCGGTGAGCGGACTACGACCGATGGCACGTCCGATAAAGAACCCACCGGTGTCATGGGCAACCGCTGCGATAACCGCCAAAAACAAAATGCTTACGCCCTCAGATGGAACATCAACAATTAACGCAGCGAAACTTCCGAGGACACCAATCCAGATGACACCTAAAAGAGTGACACCCAAATTCGGTAACGGTCGGGCACGACCACTCGCACCCGAAATAAACCAAATAGCACCAAAGAAAAATGTGAGCACGACAATGGCAGGAATGGCCGCTTCACCGCGCCAATACGCTGCGATTGGTAACGCCACTACGGCGACGAAACCGAGCAACGTCGCAGGGCGATAACCGTTTCGTTGCATTGCATTGAAAAATTCAAAGCCGGCTAATCCGATCACTACTTCGATGAGCAACATTGTGGGCGCCGGACCAGCACGGAATAACAGCAACGACACAACGGCGATTGCCACACCAACACCAATTGCAACCGGCAAATTTCGACCGGCGGAACTCGGCGGTTCGGTGGTGTCGGACGTTACACGCCGAGTGCGAATTGGTTTTGGTGGCGGCGGAAGATCTTCGCCGGCACTCGCCGCCGGTGGCGGTGGTGGCGGAAGCGCACTAGTTGCCGGTGCGGCGATTTCGTCGGTAAGGAGTGCGGCTACTGCTTGTGCGTTTTGTTCTTCGATTGTTTTGCGACGGCGTAAACGCGACGTACGACGACGGGGCGCTAAATCAACATCATCAAAGTTGAGGTATTCAGCATCGGTGACAGAAATATCTTCTTCGTTTACACCAAGACGCTGTTCCACACGATTATCGGCCATAACCTGTTCATGAGCTGCTAATTGTTCAGCAATATCAACGTGTTGCACGGTGTCATGTTCACCTTGCCAACCCATAACGGGTGGTGCTTGTGTTTCTTCGCTGGCAATAACGGATGGCACCTGGCCCGTAGCCGGTGCGGTCCAGTGAGGAAGTTCGGACTCTGGTGACGACACGTCAATGACGGCCTGTTCATCGGTCAGATCTTCCCGTGTGACAATGCGGAAGCCTTCGTTTTCTTCGGTGCCCTCGGGACTCATCAGTCCTCCAAAAGTTCTGTTTCTTTGGCGGAAAGTGCTTCAGCGATTTCCGCTTCGTGCACATGAATGATCTTGTCTAACTCTTTTTCCGCCCGTTCCAATTCGTCTTTCGAAAGGTCGCCACCCTTTTCTAAAGATTCAAGTTCCTGGCGAGCAGCGCGACGTTGATTCCGCAGCGCAACCTTTCCTTCTTCAGCCATTGATTTAACGACTTTCACTAACTCCTTGCGTCGCTCTTGTGTTAGCGGAGGAAAGGTTAAGCGAATTGATGCGCCATCGTTGGATGGGTTCAATCCCAAGTCAGAATTCTGTAAGGCTTTTTCAATGGCGCCAATTGCACCTTTGTCATAAGGGGTAATGAGCAATTGCCGTGCTTCCGGAACGTTGAAGCCAGCAATTTGTTGCAACGGAACTTCCGAGCCGTAGTAGTCGACCGGAATTTTTTCCACCAGCGCCGGAGCTGCTCGACCGGTACGAATCGATGAGAAATCGCTGCGCGTATGCGCTACTGCTTTTTTCATTTTTTCCGAAGTTTCGGAAAGAACGAGTTCTGCCATTTCTGCACTCATTAGAACTCCCTAGGCTCGTACGAGCGTACCTACTGTGCCGCCCTCGAGTAAGGAACGCACGTTGCCCGGGGCAGTGAGATCGAACATAACAATTGGTAACGCATTATCCATACACAAAGTAATGGCCGTGGAATCCATAGCCCGTAGACCTTGATTCAACACGTCTAAATACGTGACTTCGTCCAATTTGGTGGCGTTGGGATTCGTGCGCGGATCATCGGTGTAGATGCCGTCGGTACCCGAATGCGTTCCTTTTAAAAGGACTGACGCTTCAATTTCAACGGCACGTAATGCGGCCGTGGTGTCGGTGGTGAAAAACGGATTTCCCGTTCCACCCGCAAAAATGACGACGCGACCTTTTTCTAAATGACGAATTGCGCGCCGACGAATGTACGGTTCGGCAACTTGCGCCATTTGAATTGCTGATTGCACACGAGTGGGTTGGCCCAGTTGTTCCAGCGTGTCTTGTAACGCCAGTGCATTTATTACTGTGGCCAACATCCCCATGTAGTCGGCTTGGGCGCGGTCCATGCCAGCACCTGCACCGGACATACCGCGCCAGATATTTCCACCGCCAACAACAATGGCGATTTCAATATCGTGATCGCTGCGTACTTCCGCAATTTCTTTGGCGACGCGTTGCACTACATGACCGTCGATGCCATAACCGGCATCACCGGCGAAGGCTTCGCCTGAAACTTTGAGAAGTACCCGCGACCAGCGGGCGGTCGCGGGCATCATCAACTCCCGATATAAGACTGAGCGAAGCGGACGAGCTTGGCATTACCAAGCACATCGCTAATGGACTTCTTCTCGTCACGTACGAACGATTGCTCTAACAGCACACGTTCTTTGTACCAGCCGTTGATTCGGCCTTCCACGATCTTCGGCCAAGCCGCTTCTGGCTTGCCTTCGGCCTTGGTGATTTCCAACAAGGCTTGACGTTCCGCTTCGACCTGGTCGGCCGGAACTTCGTCGCGGGAGAGATACGGGGGCTTAGCGAAAGCAATGTGCACCGCAATATCGTGCGCCATTTCTTTATTGCCGCCTTCGATTTCCACTAACACTGCGTTCACGCCACGACCGTCTTGCAGATGCAAGTACGAATCGAGAATGTTGCCGTCGGCCGCTTCAAAACGCACAACGGTTCCAACTTCAATGTTTTCTTTCTTGGCGATCTTGAGAGCGTCGAGCTCTTCATTAAGTTCGCTCAGAGCGTCAACACCTTTGGCCACGACGACATCAGCCATTGCTTGCACTAACGAAGTGAAGTCATCAGCCTTGGCCGAAAAGTCAGTTTCGCTTTTCAATTGCACGATGGCACCAACTTGGCCTTCAACAACTGCGGCAACCGAACCTTGTTCGTTTTCGCGATCGCCGAGTTTGGCAACCTTGGCTAAACCTTTTTCGCGTAACCATTGCTTGGCGGCTTCAAAGTCGCCGTTATTTTCGGTGAGCGCCTTTTTGGCGTCCATCATTCCGGCGCCGGTGATTTGGCGCAGGCTCTGTACATCTTTGGCAGTGAAATCAGCCATTGTTCTTTACGCCTCCTCAGTGGTAGATGCTTTTGCTTCAGCGGCAATACGTGCTTCGCGAGCAGCCGCGGCTTCGGCTGCTTGACGGCGAGCATCGGCTTGCGCGGCGGCATGGGCGGCTTCTTCTTCGGGTGAGCGTTCAACGGGGCCCGCGGCCGGTGCTCCACCGCGACGCGAAGCAATGAATCGTCCTTCGAGAACGGCGTCAGAAATAACACGCGCCATCAACGTTGCCGAACGAATTGCGTCATCGTTGCCCGGAATAACAAATTGAATGACATCGGGATCGCAGTTGGTATCAACCACGGCGACAATCGGAAGACCAAGTTTGTTGGCTTCGGTAACCGCAATGTCTTCTTTTTTGGTGTCGAGAACGAAAATTGCACTGGGAACGCGTTCCATATTGCGAATGCCGCCCAAGTTGCGCTCGAGTTTTTCTAATTCACGGCTGATAAGCAGTGCTTCCTTTTTGGGCATTGCTTCAAATTCGCCGGAATCGCGCATGCGCTGGAATTCCTTCATCTTGGCGACGCGCTTTGAGATCGTTTGGAAATTGGTGAGCATGCCGCCCAACCAACGCTCGTTGACATAGGGCATGCCACAGCGCTCGGCGTAACTTTGCACGGGATCTTGGGCTTGCTTTTTGGTGCCGACAAACAAAATCGATCCACCATTGGCAACCAAGTCACGCACATAGGCATACGCCGTTTCGATGCGAGTGAGCGTTTGCTCCAAGTCAATGATGTAAATGCCGTTGCGTTCACCGTGGATGAATCGCTTCATCTTCGGATTCCAACGACGGGTCTGATGACCGAAATGCACACCAGCATCTAAAAGCTGGCGCATGGAGACAACGGGTGCTGTCATGACAATTCCTTTTCAACGGTTGGGGAAGGGCGCGTGCGAGCGGAAAAATCCGACCGTGAATGCACGTCCCGGGGACTGAAATGCCGATCGACCCGACCAGCGGAGGGAGTCCGGCGATCGCCGAACCGCTGCAAATCCTAGGTTCGACTGGCCTTTAGTTCAAAATGTCAGGGTGCGGCCCAGCGTATGACCGGCCAAACCCACCGCACTTTCGCCAAAACGGATGCCTTCGGCCGCAGCCGTATCTCGGGCGACAGCAAAAACACTCCGACAGGTTGGGGCTTGCCCGTTCACCACTCGGGAAATTTCTCGGGCCACCGTTGGGTGCGAGACGAGGTCGCCATGGGCGGCAGTCGAAAAATCCGTCGGTACTAAATAGTGATAGTCAGCAACTGGCGAGAGGGCGCTGGTGCCCGGCACTACTAAATCGCCCGAGCCACCGATAGCGGTAAAGCGCGGAACCACGTTGGCCGCCGCCGCGCGATTCGTAATTGCCGACACCTCCGATAACTGCGTGATGGCGGACCGACGATCGTCGAGTTCATCGAAGGCCCCGCTATTGCGGATTTCTTCTAACAGCGTCGGGCCCGAGGGTGTCTTCTGCAATGCATCAACCGCTGTTGCTAACGGTGCACCTTGATGGGGCGATGCAACGGTGACCAAGTTTTCTACTTCGGTTGGAACGACATGAGAGCTTTCGTTTTCACTCACCGCAAGGCGCGCTACTACCCCACCTTGAGAATGAGCCAACACATCAATTGGAACTCCGGGTTCACGGACGGAAATTTCTTTGAGCAATTCGTTGAGACGATCTGCCGACAGTTCAATATCTTGTTGCGAATCGATTGCCGAAAATTCTGTTTGCTGAATCGATTGCAACGAGATCCGCTCACCTTGGCTACGAACGTGACCGCCGCGATAAGAAAACCGAACAACATCAGCATCGTCGTAACCGATTTCGTGTGTCGGAAAATGCCAGGCTGAGTTATCGCCGCTGCCGGTTCCTAACCCACTCACCAAGACGGCGATTCGACGAGATGAAATTTTCGGTGTCGCCGTTGTCGTCGCAGTGCATTTTTGTCGCAACGCAAGTAATGAATCACGCGCAACAACGATTGCAATGCGATTAAGTGAAAGGGCTGCGGCATAGTGAATCGCGAAACGCAATTCGGAAGTCGCCGTCGAAACGGCAGCCTGCGAAAGTTCACCAACTTTCTCAGCCACGAGTTGTAAGAACGATCGTCGCTCTTCTAAAGGATCAGCGCCATCGGCCGAAGACGGAGTTAAAACAAATTGTTGTTTAATTTCTCCGCGGAGAAACTTTTCTGGGTCGAGGTACATGTCATCGGGTGTACGAATCCCGAAATGAAACTTTTCACCCGCAAGCGCAACTTCAGTTTCCGCCGTAACGCGCATTCCTTTTTTAACGGAAATACTTTGTACAAACGAATACGTCGTACGTAATCCGTCTTCATGACGAACCGTTACATGAAGCCAACCTCCAACTTCACCGGCAAAAATCACCTCGCCTGCGGCCGCAGCATGAATCGACGAACCAGGCTCAGTTGCGTAATCAATACCGCGATTGCCAGCCATCCACGGTTTAGGCGGTAAATGAAAATGTTCAACAATCGGAGCATCGACCGGTGGGCGGTAACGAACTACTAACTGGGCGTGAGCCAAATTTGTGGCGGGCGCGCAGGTAGCAATGAGGAAAAAGACAACACCAACGATGGAAATGGTCGGCCAATGGCGACGCGACACAACATCACTACCTCAAGAAATGAATGTCAGGGGAAGTGAATTAAGCGCGGGGATGAGTGGATTCGACCACGCTGCGCAAGCGTTCTTTGCTCACATGCGTATAAAGCTGCGTGGTCGAAAGGTCAGCGTGACCGAGCAATTCTTGTACGGCGCGTAAATCTGCGCCCCCATCTAAAAGATGAGTGGCAAATGTATGGCGCAAGGCATGGGGATGAGTGGGCGAAGGCGAACGGCGATCCAAAATGCGTCGCACATCCCGCGGGCCAAGTTGATTGCCCTTTTTGTTATAGAAAACCGATTGCGTTGGCGATTGCGCCGTGGTCATTACTTTGCGGCCAAAGCCAAGCCATTGATCAAGTGCATCAACCGCCGCTGCGCTTAACGGAACAACACGTTGCTTCGAACCTTTACCCCAAACTTTGATGCGTCGGCGCGGCAGTTCGAGGTCTTCTAGTTTCAAATTGCATAATTCGGAAACACGTAACCCACTGCCATAAAGCAATTCACAGACTGCGTCATCGCGTAAACGAATTGCTGGATCATCGTTGGCCGTGGTGGCCGGCGGATTATCCAAAATTTGTGTGAGTTCTTCATCGCGTAACACGCGGGGCAAACGTCCATCGGCACTGGGCGCATGCAAACCCACCGATGGATCAGTATCGATTACGCCGCGACGAGCCAACCAACCGAAATAGCGACGCAGCGATGATGCTTTACGAGCAATCGATCGGCGCGCCATCTTGCGCGTCGAAAGTGATGCGATATAACGACGTAAATGTTGGCGAGTCACTTTTGCGGGATCGAGCAATTCCGCCCGCGCTGACCACTCAATGAACTGCTCAATATCTTTGGTATACGCCCGCACAGTGGCGTCGGCTACCGAGGTAAGCGAGGCCACGAATTCTTCAACATGCCAATTTTCAGGTTGAAAGTTGAGCGAGGCCATAGAAAAACGGTAGTGGTGCGGCGCGCTAAAAACCGTCATTCTGTTCCACGCCGTTCAATTAGCGACCCGATACGACGGATCCAGCCGGTTTGTTCAAGGCGATCGAGCGCCATCGCAAGTTCAACTAGCGAGTAATCAGTTGCATCAGCCAAGGTCGAAAGCGCAATTGGTGTCCACGGAATGTGTGAAAGCAGAGCCTCATCTTCGGTTGACGGAGCCTTCCGGTCGTCGCTCTTTTTGCCCACTCGCGGCGAATAACCGAGCGCAATGAGAATGTCGTCGACATCGCGCACCGGAGAACAACCGTCATAAAGAAGTTGATTCGTACCATCGGAACTCGGTGCCGTAATTGGACCCGGAACTGCCATAACGGGAACACCCCTGTGCGCCGCTTCAACGGCAGTCAGTAACGCTCCCCCTTTATCGTGCGATTCGACGACCAACACCACATCACTTAGCGCCGCGATTAAACGATTACGCGCCGGAAAATGCCAGGCACGCGCGGCACGGCCACAAGGATGCTCGCTCAGCACTAAGCCGCGGGCACAAATGTCATTCCACAAATTCTTATGCGAAGGCGGATAAACGCAATCAATACCGCTGCCCACAATTGCTAAAGGGGGTGCACCCGAAACTTGCAATGCACCTAAATGAGCAGCACCGTCGATTCCTAATGCCAGTCCCGACACAACACTGATACCAATTTGCGAAAGTTCTTTACCAAAGCGTGTGGCAATGGAAATTCCGTACGCCGAAGACTTTCTGGTCCCTACAATCGCCACGCGCGGCATTGAAAAGACCGAAGGTGTGCCTTTTGTGAAGAGCACAAATGGAGCGGCGGGATCTTCGCGCAATGTTGCGGGAAAGTTTTCGTCATCAATGGTGATGATGTCGATACCGAGTTCGCAGTGACGTTGCCAACTTTGTTCCACTGAAAATTGCGTACTGAACTGGTGCCATTCGTTAATCACATCGAGCGGTAGTTCGCGTGACGCTGATTCAGGTGGTTGCCAGCAGTTTTGTTGCAATGCCGACCAGGTTTTTTCGAAATCCCGATCTGCACAAAGTTGCCGCAAGCGCTGCGGGCCAATCGCCGGCAATGACGCCAGTGCAATCAAATAGGCCGAGGGCGGTAATTCAGACATTGGAAATACCTCGAGCCTCATCGTCAACATGACTGAGGTTGATTCCATCGCCGTGTAAATGCGTGAGGAAGGCGGGAATTGCTCGCAATTCAACCGCTGCCATAATCATTTCGGCACTTAAGGGTGGTTCTGTTTCGGATAAATCGGAAAGCGTGAGCGCTAATCGCCAAATACGTCGCATACCGCGAGCCGAAATTCGTCCAACCAACATCGCTGTTTCTAAAAGTTTCGAAGCCTCGGCACTTAAAGGCGCCCACTTTTCGAGATCCTCACCATTTAGTTCAGCGTTCACTCTCACATTGCGGATTTGCGCTCGTTGTCTTGCGATGAGCACACGTTGCGCGATTGATGCACTTGCTTCGCTTCGTGTGGTGGAAAGAACCTCATCGGGCAGTGGTCGATGGAGTTCTATGCGGAGATCAAAACGATCAAGAAGCGGCCCGGAAATTCGACGGCGATATTTTTCTAATGCCCGCGGTGTACAACGACAGGCCGAAGGAGTGATTCCCTCACCACACGGACATGGATTCATTGCCGCCACCACTAAAACACGGGCCGGCATTTCGATTCGTTGTTCGGCCCGCGCCACCCGAATGACTCCTTCTTCAATGGGTTGCCGTAATGAATCGAGTACGGAGGGTGCGAACTCACCCAATTCGTCTAAAAACAACACGCCACCATGAGCCAATGAAATTTCGCCCGGTTGAAAATGGCGCGATCCTCCACCCACCATCGCCGCCATGCTGGCGCTGTGATGTGGTGCGCGAAATGGAGGACGGCGCAAAAGGCCGCCATTCACTAATCCCGCGGCGGAATGAACACGCGTCACTTCAAATGCATCGTCATCGTCTAAGTCGGGAAGTATCGAGACAATGCGTTTTGCCAGCATTGTTTTGCCGGCGCCGGGTGGCCCCACAAAGAGCGTGTGATGTCCCCCCGCCGCCGCTACTTCGATGGCAAAGCGCGCCACTCGTTGACCGCGCACTTCCCGTAAATCGGGTTCGCGTTCTCCCCGAACGAGTAAATCGTTAGGAGGTGGAGTGGGCCATGGCTCTTCACCTAACAACGCATGAATTAACACGCGCATATCGGGCGCCGAAAGCACGCGCACATTCGGCACCAGCGAGGCTTCGTGCGCTGAATGTGGAGCCACGATGACCTGCGAACATAAAGCGCCATCAACTAACGACAACACCCCCGGCACCGGACGCAATGTTCCATCGAGACCCAACTCGGAGAGGAACGCTTTGTGTTCGATGAGCGATTTTGGAATTTGCTCACTGGCAACCAAAACTCCCATAGCAATGGCGAGATCGAGTGCCGAACCAATTTTCTTCACTGATGACGGAGCCAAGTTGACGGTGGTGCGTCGATCGGGCCAACGAAAGCCACTTGTTAATAAAGCCGCCCGCACACGATCGCGAGCTTCACGACAGGAAGCATCGGGTAAACCCACGACTGTAAATCCGGGCAGACCATTAGCGACATGGACTTCGACGGCGACGGGAACGCCATACACACCTTGCAAGGTGGCAGCATGAACAGTGGCCAGCACGCGCACTCCTCTTCGACCGCAAATTGAATTTGCAGAAATATTGGTCGTAAAGGGTGAGCAACTCACCGAAAAGTTTCATTGCGAATTTGGCGCGGAATTTAAACCAACATTGTTAATTCGTCAGTAAGCAATTCAGACCGAAATACAAAACGTACGCCGTCAATTATTTTTGCTTACGGCGCGAAGGAACGCGTATAAAGCGCAACTTGTTCGAGTTGTTCCGCATTCAACTTTTTACCGAAGCCCGGCATTCCACCTTTGCCATTCGCGATCAACGCAATCTGATCAGCGATGTTCGGGTACTTCTCGGTTACTCGACCGGCCAACTTCGGCCCTACGCCGCCACCACCGGATGCACCATGACAATTAGCGCAGTTGGAGTTATAGATCACTTGCCCCGCCGCTAATTGCGGATCGGCCGGTACGGCCGGCGTTTCTTGCGATGAGCATCCGAGAGCAATAACGGCAATAACGGCGATCATTGCGAGAAGCATGCGGCGAGCCATGGCCTCAACCTATCAGCGGTTTTCAACGCCTTTGCCGCGGCCGAAAGGTGTAAGCGGTGACAATTGCGGCGATACTTGTCACATGGGATTCAATCCTCATCGCAAGACTCGACGATCCCCACTTGATTACGTGATGGTCGTGGGCGCGCTCCTTATTTGTCTCGGGCTCGTTGTTTGGGCTTTTCTGGGTTAAGCATGGAACGCGAAATCGACCCGCTCGGTTTTGAAGTTGAAGTGCGACGCGTGCAGCCGTACCAGGCGCAAAAGTCATACATCTGCCCAGGCTGCAATCGCGATATTCCGGCTGGCACCGGACATATTGTGGCGGTTCCTATCGACGCACCGGATATGCGCCGACACTGGCATGGCGGTTGCTGGTCGAATCGAAAGAAACGCCCACCGCGCAAATAACTATGAACAACATCGCAACGTTTCACTTACACCATTTGAAAACGCCATTAGAGAAGAACACCCACTTATGAAATTGATATTTGTCCGCCACGGCCAACCGCAATGGGATATCGACGGTCTCGGTGTTGATGATCCAGTGCTAACAGAAATCGGTCACCAACAAGCCCGTCATACGGCGAATGCATTGGCATCTACACATATTGATTTTGTTGCTGTCTCACCACTTATTCGCGCCCAGCAAACCGCGGCACCCATATTGGATGCATTAGGAAAAGAACCCGAAGTGCATGATTGGCTGGCCGAAATTGCCGCGCCCAAGTGGGAAGGCACTCCTCAAGAGGTTATTGAACGAACATTCGCCGAAGCCCGTGATCGTGATGTTGAACAACAATGGGATGGAATTCCCGGCGGCGAAACATTTCGCGATTTCCATTTTCGGGTCACCAATGGTTTAGATGAGTTCTTAGCCAGCCACGGTTGTGAGCGCTCTCATCAATCACCAACCTTGTGGCGTATTCCCGAGCCGCAACCAACAATTTTGTTTGTGGCCCATAGCGGAACCAACGCCGTGGCTCTTGGTCATCTACTCGGCATACCGCCGGTGCCGTGGGAATGGGAACGTTTCGTTTCGTTCCACTCGTCAATCAGCATCTTGCAGCCAGTACCAATTGCGACGGCACATTCTTTTAGTTTGTATCGCTTTTCTGATCTTTCGCACTTACCCGAGAATTTGCATACTCGTTAAACGCTCATCATCTAGCGATTTTTGTAATGCGCAATTAGTAAAGATGTCGAACTGTCATGCGGGCGGATCACATCGGGATCAGTGAGTTCTTGCAGAATCTGCGCCGCTAATTTCTTGCCGAGTTCAACACCGAATTGATCAAAGGCGTTCACACCCCAAATCACACTCTGCACATATGTCTTATGTTCATAAAGGGCAATAAGTTGGCCGAGAGTAAAAGGCGAAAGTTCAGGCAACAAAATGGTGGTTGAAGGTTTATTGCCGACGATCTGACGGCCATTTGTTTCGGCGTCACTATCAACGTCACGCCCGAATGCCAACGCTTCTGATTGGGCAAAAAGATTGGCGATCAATTCGTCATGATGTTCGCCAATGCGAGTCGCCGGTTCAAGCAAACCAATGAAGTCGCAAGGAATGAAACGCGTTCCCTGATGAAGTAGTTGAAAAAACGAATGTTGTGCATCGGTACCCACTGCGCCCCAAACGATGTCACCCGTTTGCATTCCGACCACTTGCCCTTCCAAAGAAGTGGACTTGCCCAAACTTTCCATCGAAAGCTGCTGCAAGTACGCCGGAAAACTTCGCAAGCGATAGGAATACGGCAACATCGCAAATGAAGTTGCGCCCATGAAATTGCTATTCCAAATTCCGAGCAGGGCTAAAAGAACCGGCGCGTTCTTTTCCAATGGAGCGGAATGGAAATGAGAATCCATTGCCCTCATACCAGCCAAAAAGTCACCGAAGCGTTCGGGACCGATGGCAATCATGACGGAAAGGCCAATCGCGGAAGCGACACTGAAACGGCCACCCACCCAATCCCAAAACGGGAAATACAAATCTTCTTTGATGCCGAACTCTTCAACCGCGGCCGCCGACGCCGAGACGGCGACAAAATGGTCGCCCACGGCCCTGTCGCCCAGTTGCGCGCTAATCCAATTGCGTGCGGTACGCGCGTTGCGCATTGTCTCGGCGGTCGTAAACGACTTTGAAGAAATAATGAAAAGCGTGGTCGCCGGATTTAAACCTTTCGTAACGGCTGCGAATTGATCGCTGTCAACCGAAGAAAGAAAACGAAATTCAATATCCTCACTGGTTATCGGATCGAGAGCTTCGATAACCAGTTTGGGACCAAGGTCGCTGCCACCAATTCCGATATTGACGATGGTCGAAAATTTTTGTCCGGTGGCGCCCACACGTTCACCGTTACGAATGTCGTTGGCGAACGCCGTCATCTGCGCAATGACATCAAGTACCGCCGGCACGACATTTTCGCCCACGGCCGGAAACGCATCGCTCGCAACCGCCCGTAACGCCATATGTAATGCCGGGCGATTTTCAGTGACGTTGACATTTTTTCCCGCAAAAAGTTCGTCAATTGCCGATTCGAGATCGGCTCGGCGAGCCAAAGCAAAAAGTTTGTTCAAAGTCTCGGCCGTAACTCGCTGTTTGGAATAGTCGAGATACATCCCATCAGCGATTAAGGCGAATCTCTCGCCTCGAGCGGGGTCATCAGCAAATAGTTGTCGCAGAGGAACGTCAGCGATTTGCGCTTGATGAGATGCCAATTCCCACCATTCACTTGATTGCTCAATCGGCGCGCTTGGCATCATTCCTCATCTCGGATAAGTCGCATTATCGGCCACGAATTATCGACCTCAACAATAGAAGGCATTGCGGCCACTTTCTGTCACCGCCCGAGAGCAACCACGCCGGCATTATGTGGCACCATTAACGCAAAGGGCGAAAAGGGTTTTCGGTGAACTCCACACAACTCTCAGCGAAGCGGAAAATTGCGCGTTCAGCGCTATCCATCGTCTTTGTTGTTTCTTTATTCCTCACGCTTTTTTCCGGTTGGGCCCGTGTCAGCGTTTTCGATCGCAACAACTTTTCGTCTCAGGCCGTTAACTCACTGAAATCGGAATCAGTACGTAATTATCTGGCCGCGCAAATCACTGATCAGTTAGTAGCCAATGGCCCATCGCAATTGGCATCGTTCCAAACCGTGTTGCGCGCAGCTTGGGAACAACTTCTCGATACGCCGATTGCCCGCAAGTTATTCAAAACCGCAGTGGACGATGTCCATGACTATCTCTTCACCCAAGATGGAAATGCGGCGCTCGTCAATCTCACTCAAGCGGTTGCAGTCCTCACGGGAAGTTTGCAACTTTCAAACCCGGACCTCGCTTCTTCGTTACCGGACGGCTCAACCGAAGTAGTTGTCAAAGTGGGCGACTCGGTACGAAACGCCGAACTATGGCGCGCCGCCGACCAAGTAACCGAGCTCACGGCATTTTTTGCCACAGCCGTCATCGTGACGGCATTTGCTCTTTGGTATCTAGAAAAAGACCGACGGAAAATTGCGACTCGGCTTGGCTTCGGCATTTTCTTCGCTGGAGTCCTCACCATGTTGGCGGCGGTCCTACTTCCCCTGCTTGCTCATTCCTATGCCAACAATTCAGATGCGCGTAACGCAATCGAATCTACGGTTTCCATTTTCTTATCGTCGTTACGGGCCACCGCATTTTGGGTGATGTTGTTAGGCGTCGTCGTTGTTGCGTTTGCCAATGCATCAGCACCCGAGTCACAAGAGCGCAGTTTGGCGGAAATGTTGCGCGGCTTTCAGGACCGCATCGATCGCTTTGCCGGATCCGGTGAACGTCGTCGAGCCATCAATGCCATCCTGCTCATTGTCGCCGGCGGCGCCACCATGATTTGGGCTCAACAATTAGTGCCCCTGTTGATGTCGGCCTTAGGCGCCTTCATTATTTATGTGGGTTCTTACCGCTTACTTTGCGTTGTCGGTCGCAAAGGCGACGCGCCATTGCGGCAACGCCTAAAAGACGACGTTACAAATCCGCAAAAAATTCAGCGTCATACCGTGCGAATCGCAGTTATCGGAACATTGCTTTTGGTTTTTGTGGGATTTGCCAGTTGGTATTCGATTTTCCGCACTCACGACCGGGCCGTCGCTGCACCTAAACAAACCTGTAACGGCTATGCCGAACTTTGTAACCGACCGTTTAATGAAGTGGCCTTCGCCGGAACACATAATTCAATGTCGGCTCAATCTGATCGTGGTTGGCTTTTTGCCGAACAGCCACATGGAATTCCTGCACAACTTGAATTTGGCGTGCGCGCCTTTTTAATGAAGACCCATTACGGCATTCCGACGGAAGTCAATGTCACGGGCGCGAAATTGGTTGTAACTGATCGCGCCGCCGAACTGGCAGTAAATCCAAAAGCCGTTGATAACCAACTCCCACCCGAACAACGCGCCCAAGCGGAACAACTTTCTCGCAATGTCAATGTTGATCCGAGCTTGCGCGATATCTATCTCTGTCATGTGTATTGCGAGTACGGCGCACTGCGTTTGCATACCGCAATGACGTATTACCGACAGTTCCTTTTACTGAATCCGGACAATGTCATTGTGCTGTTCATTGGTGATTACGTCTCCAATGCCGACACAGAAAAGGTTTTACGCGACACCAAAACATTCGACATGGTGTGGAATTACGATCCGACCGCCACATCATTCCCCACTCTTGGCGAAATGATCGCTAACGGAAAAAAGATCGTGTGGGTATCGGAATTCACTGGCCAACCGCCAACATGGAACACCCCGGGCTATGGCATTTACCAAGACACACCATTTACTTTCACCGAAGCCGATCAACTCTTCACGCCGGGATCACCTCTTTATAAAGGTGACCAAACGGTGGACGGTCCAATCGTTGATGTGAAAGTTTCAACCGACCCGTCGTCGGCCACTGGATTGACGGCAACCTTCGGTCCAGTGTGGACCGGCCTTCCCTCCTGTGCCCCAAATCGTGGCAATCCCACTTCCCCACTTTTCGAGGTCAACCACTTCGTGACGCCGGCGGGCGCTGCCCCCACGGCCGCCACGGCCAAGGTCGTGAATTCGTTCGATGTGCTCTGGCCACGGGTGGCCAATTGCGCTACCCAGCGCAATAAATTCCCTAATTTGGTAGCCGTCAACTTCTATAACCAGGGCGACCTTCTTGCCGTGGTCAACAAACTGAACGGAACTGACGACAGTCAATACTCCTCGCCCGTGGCAATGAATCTCGAGAAATCGAACTAACACTTTGGGCTCGCCTGTGACGGGGGTCGCCTTTCCGGATAAATTGCCATCGTGCCCGAGTGTCCGGGTTCGAAAAGGGGAAGCAAATGCTCACGTACGACAAATTCTTCATTGGCGGAGAATGGGTTGATCCGGCCGGTTCGGAGACCTTAAAGGTTCTCTCGCCCACGACCGAAGAGGTCATCGGTTCTGTTCCGGTTGCCACCAACGCCGATATGGATCGCGCCGTTGCTGCGGCCAAGAAAGCTCTTACGGGCGAATGGTCAACCTGGACACCACAACAACGTTCAGAGTTGTTGACACGCGTTTCTGACGGCATCAAACAGCGTCAAGACGAATTCACTTCACTTATTACAAACGAAGTAGGCGCACCCTATTTCTTCTCCATGTTTGGACAGGTTCTTTCCGCAACCATGGTGTTGGATTCATTCGCTCGTCACACACTTGAATTTCCGTTCGAAGAACGTCGTGACGGCGCCATGGGTGGACCGATCATCGTGCGCCGCGAACCAGTTGGTGTTTGCGCCGGCATCATTCCGTGGAACGTGCCGCTCTTCATCACCACTTTGAAAGTTGGCCCGACGCTTGCTTCTGGCTCCACCATTGTTTTGAAGCCCGCACCGGAAACACCACTCGATGCAAATCTTTTCGCCGAAGTATTGATTGAAGCCGGTGTTCCCGCGGGCGTCATCAATATCGTTCCGGCCGATCGCGAAGTTGGTGAACATCTTGTTCGTCATCCTGATATCGACAAGGTGTCATTCACTGGTTCAACGGCTGCTGGTCGCAAGATCGGCGCAATTTGCGGTGAACAACTGAAGCGCTGCACCCTCGAATTAGGTGGAAAGTCAGCTGCCATCATTTGCGACGACGCCAACTTGGACGAAGCCATTCCGGCCATCATCCAAGGCGGACTCATGAACAATGGTCAAGCCTGTGTTGCTCTTACTCGCGTGTTGGCTCCGAACAGCCGTTACGAAGAAGTGAAGCAAGCATTAGCCGCGGCTGTTTCATCACAAATCGCAGGTGACCCCGCGAACCCCGACAACATGTGTGGACCGCTCATCGCTGAGCGTCAGCGTGAACGCGTTGAGGGATACATCGCCAAGGGTAAGGCTGAAGGCGCAGAAGTTGTTGTCGGTGGCGGTCGCCCCGATATGGCAAAGGGACATTTCGTCTCCCCCACACTTTTCGCCAACGTCACCAACGACATGACGATTGCCCGCGAAGAAATCTTCGGACCGGTGCTTTCACTCATTGGTTACGAAACGCTGGAAGATGCCATCGCTATTGCTAATGACAATGATTACGGCTTGGCTGGCGCTTGCTACACCTCCGATATCAATAAGGGAATTGATGTTGCCCGTCGTGTACGCACCGGAACATTTGGTGTGAACACCGCCCAAGGAATGGACTTCAACGGTCCGTTCGGCGGCTTCAAGAGCTCAGGCATCGGCCGTGAACTTGGTCCGGAAGGCATTGAAGCTTTCTGCGAATACAAGACCATTTCACTGCCTGGTGGCATTGATCTTCCGATCGGTGGCTAATTCACCGCAACGGAATCTCCGTTAAAAAGGCCGGCCTGCGGGCCGGCCTTTTTCGTTCTACGGCATCGTTCTTTATGCGAGCGTTTCGTGCTTAAGAGGTGAAAAGCGGTGGACCGAAAATGTCAATGAGTTCATCGTCATCTCGTCGCACGACACATGAAAGCACTTGTAGTCCGCCTTCGTTTAGAGCCTGCACTAATTGGGAACGATGCGCGCTGCTCTCAATCACCTCAGCGTATGAGCCATCAACTTGCGTGTCATCCTGATTTTGCATGTCGTCGAATTGCCAATACTCAATCGTGACATTGAGATTTCGTTGCGCGGCGAATTGCAAACATTCTTGGCTGAATTCATCGATAGTTGTGCAGATTCCTACGATTCGCTTCCCATCAAGCGCCGACACGATGGCGGCCGCTAAAGAAAAATAGGGGCTAAAGAATCGCGGCATAAATAATTGCCGCGGCGATGAAACCATGCGTGCACACCAGGCTTTTAACCATGGGTCGTCAATGGCAATGGCGTCATCAATTACTTCAAAACAATCAGCGAAGGCGCGCACTGGATGCAATGGAGTCGCTAAATCTTTCCGCCGCGCTTGAATCACTTCCGATATGGCGAGTGATTGACTTTCTTCACCCTTCATTGACGAGGGTGTCGGCCAATCCAGACCAAGAAAATCAAGATGCGCGCTTTCGATTTCAATCACTGTGAGATCAGAAAAAAGAACATCGTCACCGTCGCAACCGACGGCAATGACCACGTCACTTGCATTTAAAAGTTGATAATCGTCAAACTGCAGACCAACAACGCCGCCCCAAAGCGGATGCGATCGCACGATGGCGCCCACCGATTCAATCGTGGCAAAAACTTTTGCACCCGTGCGTTGGGCAGCATTCCATACGGCGTCGGCATGTTCGCTACTCCCAAAGCCCGCAACAATGGCCATTGCAACGTCGGCAAATTCGGCCCCCAAACGAACAAGACGGTCGTTTTGTTGCAGTTGTAATGCTTGGTGCGGTTCGGGCAACTCGGCAGAAAAATCGCCGCATTCAATTTCAATGGCGCTGGTTTGTCGTCCTAACGACCACGTCGCAATCGCAACCGGAATATCAGCCGGACCAATTTCAATCGGTACCACCGGTTCTCCCGGTGATGAACTGAGTCGTAAGCGACCATCGGAAAAAAGCGCCACCCCAAGTGATTTATTTATAAACCCATCGGCATCGCAAAACACTTGGGCCATTTCATTGTTGGAAACGGCAATGACCTCTAGCGGGGACCACGAAAGCGTGGGCGCGCCGGAAGAAACGAATACTCGTTTTGCTCCCGCCGCTTGTAAACACTCAGCCAGTAAATCCCCGACAGTTTGCGACATTAGGAATCAAGTAAGAGATGGGCGACGCGACGTCGATGCCAACCAGCATCGCCGAAACTTCCCGCCAGTGCCCATGTTCGCTTCATCCAGAAATGCAGATCATGTTCGGTGGTGTAGCCGATGGCGCCATGCGTTTGTAATGCTTTACGGGCCACAAAAGTGCCTGCATCCGAGGCGAAACATTTCGCCATGGAAACATCGCGATCAACAGAATCAGAACCGTTCGCAATCGCGTAAGCCGCATTCCACACCAGCGGACGAGCAAATGAAACTTTCAATTCAGCATCGGCCAAGTGATGCTTGACCGCTTGGAAACTGCCGATCGGTACGCCGAATTGTTTGCGGTCGACAACGTAAGCAACCGTCATGGCGATCATTTGTTCAGACAAGCCAATCAATTCCGCGCTGGCGGCAACTGCGGCGCGATTGAAGGCTTTAGCAATTGCTGCTTCGGCATTCGTTGCCACAACCTGCGCGTCGGCTTCATCCCAATCAACGCTGAAAATACGACGAGCACCATCAACTGAATGTTGTTGCGTTAAACGCAACGATTCTCCAGGTACGGCCATCATCGAGTTGCCTTTTTGCACCAATAACAACTGTGCAATATGAGCATCGGTAACAAAAGGTTGACCTTCAAATTGCACCGTCACAATGGCCGATCCGTCGGCAATTTTGGGCAGCCATTCGGCGGCGAATGCATCCGAGGTTGATTCCGCGATGAAAGGTGCCGCCACTGCGACCGTTTCTAAAACCGGTGCCGGCAATGCCACGCGGCCGGCTTCGGTTAACAGCGGCGTTAGGTCGACATCGTTCATGCCTAAACCACCATGGGCTTCAGGAATGGTCAAACCGATAATGCCCATTTCGGCCAATGCCGCCCACAGTTTTGGATCACGTCCAGTACCGGCGTTATCCCATGCGGCGCGCACAACTTCGGGACCGCATTTGGCGGCTAATAACTCGGCCACCGCATCGCGGAATAGAAGTTGATCTTCAGTGAAATTGAAATACATCTCGGCCTACTTTCGCGGTAGGCCGAGCACGCGCTCGGCAACCACATTGCGCTGAATTTCATTTGTACCGGCATAAATAGGGCCGGACAATGAAAATTCAAATCCCTTCATCCACGCACCGCCATCAACGGCATCGGGTGACTCTTCAATCAATTCGCCTTCAGGCCCTAATAAACGCAGAGCCGTCTCATGCAATTGCACATCAAGTTCAGACCAGAAAATTTTGGTGAGACTGGAGCGAGCACCTTGAGAAACGCCATTCACTAATCCCGTGACATCGGAAAGTGTGGCTAAGCGATACGCCTCGGCTTCCATCCATGACTGCGCAACCGCGTCACGTAATGAAGGATCGAGCGTGGCCGCGGCAACCGGGTCGCCTGCTTTCGCTTTGGCATCTTGACGCTTCCATAAATCAACTAAACGATCGGCAGCGGCGCAAAAGCGACCAGGCGAACGCAGGGTCAGGCCGCGTTCAGAAGACGTGGTGGCCATCGCCACTCCCCAACCTTCATTAACGCCACCTAAAACAAGATCGTCACCTACAAAAACATCGTCGAAGAAGACTTCGGCAAAACCTTCATCGCCATCAAGTCGTTCAACACCGCGCACAGTGACACCTTCAGCATCGAGGGGCACCATTAAATACGTCATACCGCTATGGCGCGCCGCCTCGGGATCAGTGCGGAACAAACCGAAAAGCCAATTACAAAATGCGCCGCGTGTTGTCCACGTTTTTTGGCCGTTGATTACCCAACCACCAGCGGCATCGTCACGAGTGGCGCGACTTTTAATACCGGCGAGATCACTACCCGCATCCGGTTCGGACCAACCTTGACACCAAAGATCGTCAGCCGAAGCCATACGCGGCAAGAAGCGCGCTTTTTGTTCTTCTGTACCGAATTCGAAAAGTGTGGGCGCCAACAAAAAGATTCCGTTTTGGGTGACGCGTTGCGGACCACCAGCGCGGTAGTACTCCTCTTCAAAAATCAGCCATTCCCACAATGAGGCACCGCGGCCGCCGTATTCCTCCGGCCACGAGACCACGGCCCATTTATTTTCGAACAGTTTCTTTTCCCATTCGACATGCAGCGCAAAACCTTCAGCGGTATCGCCCGAAGGCAAACCTTTTGGCACATTGGCCGTCAGCCATTCGCGGGCTTCCTGGCGAAACTTTTCCTCATCTGGGGTGAAACGAAGGTCCATCGTGCTCTTTCCGTTGGGGTGAACGACGCCTAAGGGCGAATGGTAGGCCAGCAGGGTGGGATTGATGCCATTGAGCAAGAATCTTGAGAATTCTCGCGCAAAACCTGACGGGTCGTCAGGTTTGCCCGTAAACTCATCACACCCACTCGGCCCTGCCGAATAACTCCACGGAGACCACCATGACCACTACGGCTCCAGACCCCACTTCCGCCGATACCAAGCGCGTGATCCCAAAGTTCGTCAGTGTTGATGATCACGTCATCGAACCGGCGGGTGTTTGGCAAGATCGTTTGCCGGCCAAATACAAAGACGTTGGCCCGCGCTTAGAGCGTTTGCGCGTTGACAACTTGCAGTTCAACGGCATGCAGTATTCGTTCGACATTGTTGACGACAATGCCGAAACCGGAAAGTTCGCTGACTTCTGGTGTTATGAAGATTTGCGCGTACCAATGCGTCGCATCATCACCGCAGTTGGTTTTCCTCCCGAAGAACGCACAATGCTTCCGGTTACATACGAAGAAATGCGTAAAGGATGTTGGGACCAAGCAGCGCGATTGGCCGATATGGATGTCAATCACACTGAAGCATCACTTTGTTTCCCCACATTCCCTCGTTTCTGTGGTCAAACATTTACCGAAGCCAAAGACAAAGAACTCGCTTTGTTATGCGTGCAGGCGTACAACGACTGGATGGTTGAAGAATGGTGTGGCGGCGCTGGCGCTGGACGTTTAATTCCGCTCATCATTGTTCCGCTTTGGGATGTTGAACTTGCAGCCGCTGAAGTGCGTCGTAATGCCGCTCGTGGTGTGCGCGCTGTTACCTTCTCAGAAATTCCTCCGTTTTTGGACTTACCTTCAATCCATAGCGGTTACTGGGAACCTTTCTTCAAGGCCTGCGCCGAGACCGACACCGTGATCAATATGCATATCGGTTCGTCGTCACGTATGCCGGCAACTTCGGCCGACGCCCCAGCGGGTGTACAAGCGACATTGAGTTTCAATAACGCCATGGGATCACTGGCCGACTGGATTTTCTCCGGCGTGTTAGTGCGCTATCCCACATTGAAGTTGGCCTATTCCGAAGGCCAAATGGGATGGATTCCTTATGCTCTCGAACGCGCTGGATCGGTATGGCGTGAGTTCCGTGGTTGGGCATTTGAAAAAGATGCTGTTCCCGAACCACCGGAGTTCTATTTCCGTCGCCAAGTTTTCGCTTGTTTCTTCCGCGACAACTTCGGTCTCAAGAATTTGGAAGATGTCGGCGTCGACAATGTCACGTTCGAAACCGATTACCCGCATAGCGATTCAACCTGGCCAGACACCGAACAGATTTTCCGCGACATGGTGAAAGATCTCGACGACACCACGGTGTACAAGTTGGCTCGTGGCAATGCGATTCGCATGTTGGGACTTGACCTTAAGTAGTCAGTAAACAACTAACGAATAGTGCAAAAAAGTGATTAGGCCCAGGCGATAGGTGGTTATCGCCTGGGCCTAAATTTTGCCGCCGTTTAGAGCAACCATCGCCTAACGGCGGCGACGATTGCCGTTTCGATCAGCTGCAGGTTGGTGCTTATGCTGCGGCGGCCGCCGCAACGGCTGCGGCCGTCATTACTGCTCCGACGGTGTAGGCCGCAATGGTTTGCGGTGATGCTTTACCGGCGGCGATTTCATGCAATTGCTTTTCGTCGAGAACAACCTCGTTCATGGCCACTAACTCGGTGAACACCTCTTCGGGTGTGCAGTAATAACCGCGTTTTCTCAGTTCGCCCAGAACTCGTTGAGGCATTTCCTTGAACTTTGAGAGCTGAGCTTGGAACTCACTATCGCCTTCAAGATCATCCAGGAACCGACGAGCTTCGGATGCGCTCATAGCAACAGCCTCAAGCAGCAGCGGCTGCGGCACTGGCGCCGGCGATGATGGCGACGCCACCAACGGTTCCGGCAGCGGCACCGATGACAATCTTGTCGCCAGTCGACAATTTGATGCCTGCGGCGATGTCGTTGAGTTCCTTTTCCGAAAGAACATCTTTCATTGATTCGAGCATGGCGAACTTGATCTCTTCCGGCGTACATTTAAAACCGGACTTCTCAACTTCGGCAAAGACTGCGTTCGGGTTTTCCTGTAGCGATTCGAGTTTGTGACGAAGATCGCTATCAGTGCTTAATGCTTCAATAAATCGTGTGGCTTCCGCTTCCGACATTTTCTTTCCTTTTGTTTGATGGTTTGTTCTCGTTGTTGAGATCGATCAACAACATTGGCAACGTAATTACTTTGAATTTCTGACGAAAATAATTGATAGTTCGAAAACGAAATTTTTCTCAAAATATTTATCGTCAATTAAAACAAATTAAAAACGAATGATTAAAGACGAATAATTTAAGACTCTTAGTTAATAAGCGTTTCTTAAATTGCTGCTGCCGACGATGCGACACCGATTACCACCATGCTCGATGCGAATACCGAAATCACAATGGCATCGGATGCTTTCTTTGAAAGACCCGCATTTACTTGATCAAGTTGGTCGTCTTCCAAAAACGGTGAGAGTCGTTCCATCATGGCGAATTTGATTTCTTCGGCGGTACAGGAATAGCCGCGCTCTATTACTTCGAGATATGCCTTTTCGGGTCTATCGCGAAACTCTTCCATAAGGGAACGGAACTCAGCGTCGGTTTCAAGATCATCAAGAAATCGAGTTGCTTCTGCTTCTGACATTTCATTTCTACTTTCGATTGGTGGTTGTGGAACTCGTTGTGCTGAGTTCATTAAAAGGCGAATTTGCCCGTTACTCGTTAGATCGCAGCCGCAGCGGCACTGGCCCCTGCAAGAACAACGATTCCGCCGGCAGTACCAAGACCAATGGCAATGTTTTCCTGATCAGTAACACCGCCGGCGATTTGCTCAAGCAGTTCTTCACCCATTCCATCGGAATAACTCTCAAGAAACGCCGCTTTAATTTCTTCGGGTTCGCAGGCAAAACCTTGACGTTGCACTTCGGCAAAAAGTGCTTGAGGGTTATCCCGCAAAGTCATGAGTTGTTCAGCGAATTGATCATTGTGCTGCAACGTTTCAATGAACCGATCAGCTTCTTTTTCTGACATATCTACTCACTCATATTTCATAGGCGCTAATTGCGAGCAGCACTTAGGCGGCGGCCACCGACGCCGCGGCGATAGCTACAATGCCGACACCGGCCCATAATCCACCAACGATGGCGCCGGTGGTTTGCTTACTGATCCCGGCAGCAATTTGTTCCAGTTGTTCAGCGGTAAGTGAACCTTCGATGGAAGCCAAGAATTCGTTACGGATCTCTTCTGGAGTGCAATTGAATCCGCGTTCACCGACTCGTTTCACTGCGATCTCAGGATGATCAGCTAATGCTTCAAATTCGGCACGCAATGCTTCATCGTTATTGATGGCTTCGATAAATCGAACTGCTTCTGCTTCTGACATTTCATTTCCCTTTGTTTGTAATTACTTTTCCGCCCGTTAGCAGGCGTGATGAAAGTAGAAATTCAAAAAGTAAAAGAGAAATAATGAAATGTGTGAATACGGAAATTTTCCTTAAAGAAAGTTAACTACTCAAATTCCGTTCAATGTCACAGAAAAAATTTACAAAGAAAAGAAAAAGGACCGCCAACTAATTGGCGGTCCTTTTCTTCAGCAATGAAATTAAATTGCCGCTGCGGCTGCGGCGCTCGAAACAACAAATTTGGCAGTATCTGTCTTTTTGTTAACACCACCGGCAATTTGCATGAGATCGTTTTCGGAAATTTTCTCATCAAATTGTCCGCTTAATTCAGCCTTAATTTCCTCAGCGGTGCAATCGAATCCGCGTGACTTGATTTCGGCGAAGACTGCATTGGGGTTTTGGCTCATCGATTCGAGTTTCGCCGAAAAGGTTTCATCGGCTTGCAGTGCTTCGATGAAACGAGCTGCTTCTGATGCTGACATGGAATACTCCTTAAAGATTTGTTTCGAAAAATTTGATTTAGAACGCGGCCGCCGCGGCACCAACAACGGCAAGACCAGCAACGACACCCATACCAATGGCCATATCGCGGTTCGGGCTATGACCAGCAGCGATTGCCTTCAGATCTTCGTCCGACATGATGTGGCCGTAGTACTCCAGGAATTCAGTCTTGATTTCTTCTGGCGTGCATTGGAATCCACGGGCCTGAATTTCGTTGAACACGGCGCGGGGATTTTCTTTCAATCCGTCGAGCATGTCTGAAAGACCCTTATCGGTTTGAATTGAATCCATGAAACGGGCGGCTTCTGATTCTGACATCGTTCTTTCCTCATTGAGTTGCGTTAGTGGCGCTCACCGGGTTGAGTCACCGGCCGCTTACATTAACTGAACGAAGTTTAATAAGGGAGTAACACGGCGCGCTAAAAGACGCCCTCTTTTGGACGCCTAAACATTGCTATGTCGTAGCCGAAAGACAGATCAGGATTCGACGGCGGCTAAACGTGCATTGGCCCGGGCCAATGTCAGTTCGGCTTCAACATCGTCACCACGAGCAATCGCAGTTTCGGAACGCTCTTTGGCGCGGCGAGCACGATCGGCATCAATTTGCGATGACAATTCGGCAAGATCGGAAAGGATCTTCACATGGCCATTGCTCACTTCAATGAAGCCGCCATGAACTGCTGCTTTTTCGGTGCCGCCATCAGCCAATGAAATTTCGACTGTCCATGTGGCCAACGCACCCACGAAAGGTGCATGGCCATCAAGGAAAGCAATATCGCCGCCTCCCACGGTGCGCGCTCGCACCATGGTGGCTTCACCCGAAAAAAGGGTGCGCTCCGGCGACACCAGTTCAACAGCCAGCATCAGGAGTTGGCCTCGAGTTCACGTGCCTTGGCACGAGCGCTATCGGCATCGCCCACGTTCAAGAATGCTTGTTCAGGCAGATCATCAAGATCGCCGTTCACTAACTGTTCGAACGAGTCAACGGTGTCTTCGACGGGAACGAAAATACCCGGCATACCAGTGAACACCTCAGCAACAAAGAACGGTTGCGAGAGGAAACGTTGCACCTTACGTGCACGGTCAACGGTGATGCGGTCTTCTTCGGAAAGTTCGTCAAGACCAAGAATGGCGATGATGTCCTGAAGTTCCTTATAACGCTGCAGAACTTCCTGTACACGACGAGCGACATCGTAATGACGTTGTCCCACAATTTCGGGCGCCAAAATTGTTGATGTCGAAGCCAACGGATCCACCGCCGGGTAAATACCGAGCGAGGCAATTTGACGTGACAATTCGGTGGTGGCATCCAAATGGGTAAAGGTGGTGAATGGCGCCGGGTCGGTGTAGTCATCGGCCGGTACGTATACCGCTTGCAGCGATGTAATTGAACGACCACGGGTTGAAGTAATGCGCTCCTGCAACTCACCCATTTCGTCAGCCAATGTCGGCTGGTAACCCACCGCTGATGGCATACGACCAAGCAGCGTGGATACTTCAGAACCTGCCTGCACAAAACGGAAGATGTTGTCAACGAACAACAACACGTCCTGATTTTGCACGTCGCGGAAATACTCCGCCATGGTGAGCGCACTCAGAGCAACGCGCAAACGCACGCCCGGCGGTTCATCCATCTGGCCATAAACAAGAGCGGTCTTATTAATAACGCCCGACTCTTCCATTTCAATCCAAAGGTCGGTTCCTTCACGGGTGCGTTCACCCACACCGGCGAATACCGACACACCACCGTGCTGCGAAGCAACACGGTTAATCATTTCTTGAATAAGAACGGTCTTGCCCACACCGGCACCACCGAACAGACCGATCTTGCCACCAGCAAGATACGGAGTGAGGAGGTCGATGACCTTAATGCCGGTCGGGAACACCTGAGCCTTGGGCTCGAGCGAATCGAATGACGGCGGTTCACGATGGATTTCCCAACGCTCTACCGAGGCATCGGTAAGCGGCGAATCAAGCGGCTCACCAATAACGTTGAAAACGTGACCTAACACTGCGTCGCCAACCGGCACGGTGATGCCGCGCCCGGTGTTGCGTACAACCGTGCCGCGCTTCAAACCGTCAGTGGGCTTCATGGTGACAACGCGTACACGACTGTCACCAATTTGCTGCGCAACTTCGGAGACGACGACGATGTCCTTACCGTCAACGTTCACCGTCATTTCAAGAGCGGTGTTGATCTCCGGCAAAGCTCCCCGAGGGAATTCGACGTCGACCACCGGTCCGGCGATCGCGACGACTCGGCCGTCTTTGAGTTTTGATGGGTTTTCGGTGACGGTCATCGCTGGACGTGTCTCCTATGTGTGGCGATATCGGATCGTCAATGAATTGACGACGAATGATCGGTTCGGTCGAGGTGGACAGGGAATGCATGTTGTGGTTCGAGATTGGATGGAAGAAGTTCGTCTTTTGAACCCTTATCCGCTGACAATGCCTCGGCACCGCCAACGATTTCCATAATCTCGGTCGTAATCGCATCTTGACGCGCACGGTTCATAATGCGACTGAGGGTGATCTTTAAATCTTCGGCGTTTTCGGTCGCTGCTTTCATGGCTCGTTGACGAGCAGCATGTTCGGATGCTGAGGCATCCAGAAGCGCCGAGAACAAACGTGATTCAAGATAACGAGGAAGAATTTCGTTGAGGATTCCCGTTGGCGACGGTTCGTATTCGAGATCGGCCGACGGTCCGGCGGTTTCATCTACCGCAGGAGTTTCAAGCGGAAGGAATCGACGCACCACGGCCGACTGAACACCCGCCGACAAGAACTGGGTGTAGGCCAGATCAACCGATGCCAACTCGCCCGATTCATAACGACGACGCACAGTGGCGGCGATATCACGGGCATTGTCATAAATCGGTTGATCAGTGACACCTTCAAACGAAGCATCGATCGCCATATTGCGGAATTTGAAATGCTTCATGGCTTTTTTGCCCACGGTGATGAGCATGTAATCGAGGCCTTCGGCGCGTGCATCAGCGATCGCACGTTCCGCTAGACGCAACACGTTGTTGTTATAACCACCGCACATTCCGCGGTCACTGGTGATGACCACAAACGCTGCCGTTCGTGCACCGGGATTATCACGCAGCAACGGATGATCCTTGGCTGCACCCGCACGCAGTAAGTCTTTAATGACGGCGGTGATCTCGTCGCTATACGGACGTGCAGACGAGGCCCGATCTTGGGCCTTCACCACACGAGTGGCGGCGATGAGTTCCATGGCGCGCGTGATCTTCTTCGTTGACTCGACGCTCTTAATGCGTCGGCGAAGAATGCGCTCCTGACCTCCAGCCACGACTAGCCCTCTTCTGCCTCGTCGGCGACAACAACAACGGAAGGTGCGAATTCAGCCGTGAAGGCTTTCACCGCAGCGTCAACGGAGTCAGGAAGATCGCCGGTGGAACGAATCTCATCGAGAATCGAGCCATAACGACCGCGCATGAAATCAAGCAGTTCTGATTCGAAACGACGCACATCGGAAACCGGAATGGAATCGAGATAACCATTGGTGCCGGCGTAAATAACGACAACCTGTTCTTCAACTGGCATTGGAGTATTGAGGTTTTGCTTCAACAATTCGGTTAAGCGATAACCGCGCTCCAACTGTGCGGCTGAAATCTTGTCGAGTTCCGAACCAAAGGTGGCGAACGCTTCCAATTCACGGAACTGAGCGAGATCAAGTTTCAACGTGCCGGAAACTTTCTTCATCGCCTTAATTTGCGCCGCGCTACCTACACGAGAAACGGAGATACCTACGTCGACGGCGGGGCGAACACCCGACTTGAAAAGATCGTCCTGCAAGTACACCTGACCATCAGTAATGGAAATCACGTTGGTCGGAATGTACGCCGAAACGTCACCGGCTTTGGTTTCGATAACCGGAAGCGCAGTGAGTGAACCAGCGCCGAGATCATCTGACAACTTCGCCGCACGTTCGAGAAGACGGCTATGCAAATAGAACACGTCACCGGGATACGCCTCACGACCTGGCGGACGACGCAGCAACAATGACATTTGGCGATAGGCCTCGGCTTGTTTGGAAAGATCGTCATAAACGATGAGTCCATGTTCGCCGTTGTCCATCCAATGCTGACCGATTGCACAGCCGGCATAAGGAGCGAGGTATTTAAACGGTGCCGGATCGGAAGCCGGAGCAACCACCACAACGGTGTACTCCATGGCGCCGTATTCGGTGAGCGTGTTCACGGTTTGCGCAACCGTTGAGGCCTTTTGTCCGACCGCAACATAAATGCACTTCACGCCTAAACCTTTTTGGTTCAGGATGGTGTCGATACAAACCGTGGTCTTACCGGTTTTACGGTCACCAATAACTAATTCACGCTGACCACGACCAATGGGGGTCATGGCGTCAATCGACTTGATACCGGTTTGGAGTGGTTCATGTACTGGCTTACGACCGGTAATACCAGGAGCCTGAATTTCCATACGACGCATTTGCGCACCAACGATGGGGCCTTTGCCGTCGATCGGTTCACCAAGAGCGTTAACAACGCGGCCTAAAAGCGCATCGCCAACGGGCATCGAAAGAATGCGACCAGTGGCACGCACTGGTGATCCTTCTTCTACTGACGATGCCTGTTCCGCATCGCCGAGAATTACCGCACCGATGGAATCTTCATCGAGGTTCAACGCCAGACCGACGGTGCCACCTTCGAATTCCAAAAGTTCGTTAACGCCGACATCGGGAAGACCAGAGACGCGTGCAATACCGTCACCGACCTCGAGCACCCGGCCAACTTGCGTTGACTCCAGTGATGGTTTGTACCCTGCCAAATTCTTTTGCAGAGCGGCGGTGATGTCGCCTGTATTGATAGTGAGTTCAGCCATTTCAGTTCCTTGCGATCTCAGAACGTCTCACGAAGTTGGGATAAGCGTTGACGAACAGAACCGTCGATAACGGTGTCGCCAATTTGAGTAACTAAACCGCCAAGCACTGTGGGGTCAACATCAACCACCACATCAATTTGCTTGCCAGTCTTCTTTGTTAACGCAGCAGCCAGTCGCGCTTTTTGTTCCTCAGTGAGAGCAACAGCTGAGCGAACCTGCGCAACGACTTTGTCGCCGGTAGCGGCATTGCGTTCTAACAATGCGTCAACAACAGTCGGGAATTCACGTACGCGACCGTTGGTAACAACAGTGGAAACAATTGACACCGTTAACGGGTGCGCTTTGTTTTCTAAAAGATCTTGCACAATTTGTGTGCGTACTGCGGCATCGATTTTTGGATCGGAAAGCGTGTTACGTAACTCGTCGTTTCCTTCGATGGAACGTGAGACACGGAACAATTCGTCGATGACTTCGTTGCCACTTCCTTCGGCACGAATTAACGAAAGGAACGCTTCGGCATAAAGAGAGGAACGATCGCTCATGATCCGGCTCCAACGCTGTTGATGTAGTCGTCAATTAATTGCGACTGCATTGATGAATCAAGGCTGCTGACAACAACTCGCTCAGCGGCACCCAAAGCCAATGAGCCAATTTCTGCTTGCAAATCTGATGACGCTTGCGCTCGAGTTGATTGCGCATCGGCAACACCACGGGCACGAAGTTCAGCGGCATCGGATTGGGCACGAGCAATGATTTGGGCCTTCACCGCTTGAGCATCGTTACGGGCTTCGCTGACGATGCGTTGGCGTTCGGTGTCAGCGTTAGAAATGGATGATTCCACTTCTGCCAACTTGGCCTCGGCGGCTGCACGTGTTTCGGCCGCAGATGAAACTTCGTTACGAATGCGTTCGATACGACCGTTCCACATAGCCACGATTGCGGGGCGACCTTTCCAGGCAACCAACGCAACAACAAGCAAAAACGAAATTGAACCCCAAATGACTTCATTGATGTCATGAGGAATGATCGTTCCGTTTTTGGCTCCGGCTTCAGCGGCGATAAGTAATGAATTCATCAATCAGTCCTTAGTTCTGCGCCGACTGGACGTATTGCTCGACAACACGAGCATTGGACGAGCGATCAATTGGCTTTTGCACGACCGCCTCGGCCGCACCGATTGCAATATCGGTAATGGCTCCGGTGAGTTCAGCGCGTGCTTGGGCCTTGGCCGCCGCAACTTCCGCAGCCGCTTCAGCCTTAGCGGCAGCGACATCGGCTTCGGCCGCCGTGATCTGCGTGCGACGTTCAGCGTCACCTTCAGCACGAGCGGCATCGAGGATTGCCGAGGCTTCAGCGCGAGCGCCAGCCAATTCGTTTTCGTACTGCGCCAGTTTCGCCAGACGGGCTTCTTCGGCGGCTTCGGCTGCTGCTAAGTCATCACGAACTTTCGCCTCGCGGGCATCCATAACTTTCGTGATACGCGGCAGCAAGACGAACTTCATGAGCGCCCAAAGCGCGCAGAAGAACACCAGCGCATAAAGCATTTCGCTGACGACGGGAAGGATCGGGTTTTTGGTTTCTTCCGCGATGGCGCCAGCGAGATCCTCACTAGCTGTCTCTGCGAAAACCAAGATCGATGCGAGCACGTTTAACTCCTTGGAGCGTGCGGTGAATTACGAAACGGAAAGGGTGTTTGCTGCGGTGCGATTGCACCGCAGCCTTGCAACACCCGTGACGTGATCAGACGAACTTGAGAAGAATGAAGACCACGAAGCCGATAAGGGCGAGCGCCTCGGTAAAGGCGATACCCAAGAACATGGTGGTACGCACCATGCCGGCTGCTTCTGGCTGACGAGCCATGGCTTGGACGGACTGACCAACGAGGTAGCCAATACCGATACCCGGGCCGAGGGTGGCCAGACCATAAGCCAAACCGGCGTAACCAGCCGCCGTAATGGCTTGTGCTTCTGCCTTCGATGTCGCCTCGTAGGCGACCTGCGCAAGGATGCTCATTTTTCTTGCTCTCCTGTTTTGGGTGTTGCGTTTCCGGCGAGCACCGGTAACGACAGTCGGACGTTCGAAACGGTTGTAACGAACGAGATCAGTGTTCAGCGTGCATCGACGAACCGATGTACACCGAGGCGAGAATCGTGAAGATGTACGCCTGAAGGAAGGCCACCATGATCTCGAAGCCAGTGAGGCCTACGAGCATGACGAACGAGAATGGCAGCACGACGATGAGCAGCGACGCTGTGAACAGCGTGATGCACAACACCGAGAACGTCACAAGAAGAATGTGACCTGCCAACATGTTGGCGAACAAACGAACCGCCAGTGAGAAGGGTCGCACGATGAACGTGGACAACAACTCAATGGGGATCACCAACGGTAACAACGCCTTCGGCACGCCTGGAGGAGCAACTGCATTCCAGAAGTACTTCGGGCCTTGATGTTTGAGACCAACAGCGATGAAGAAAACCCATGTAATGAGGGCCAGTACTGCTGGGCCTGCCATACGGGCATTCGCCGGCATATGGAAGAACGGAATCACTTCGAAAATGTTCGAAATGAAAATAAAGAAGAACAAACTCACCAAATAGGGCAAGTACTTGAGACCTTCACGGCCAATCGTTTCCATGATGATGCCATCACGCACAAACGAAACAGCCGACTCGACCAAGTTGCGTGAACCACGTGGTGCATTCGTTGCCGGTTCGAGTGTTTTCTTGCGACTAGCAACAAGGAACAACCCAGCAGTTGCCACCAATGCAATGAGATTGATTAAGGCAATCTTGTTGAAGCCGTACCACGAATCTTCTGGTCCAAAAAAGTTTGGCCATTCGACGAGGTTTTCAATGGGCGGGAATTCGAGTCCGAAGATCACTTGGAGGACGACTCCTTGGGAACGGTGGGCTTAAGAGCGGGAAATGCAAGGGAGACAGAGACGTGCTTCATCTCCCAAAAAAGAAGACCTAAATGAGTTGCGATGATCGTGATGCCGAGTGGCACCAATTCGACCCACGATGCGTTGCGCACCAAAAAGATGGCGAGAAACACGATGGAAAGTCGAATGAGATAACCGAACAACGCTGCGGCCATCACCATGCCCGCAGAAATGCGAGCGGCAAAAGCCAGCATCGCCGCCGCGAGCAAAAAGTTCGCTACGACGATGGCAAGACCATAGGCGGTGGAGAGAGCTCCGCTGACACCCCAGATCAAACCGAACAAAACAATAAGCGCGGGACCAACAATGGCCGCTTTTTTGACCATGTCTTTGGCGATCAAAGCTTCGGGCGCCGGGCCGTCAACCGACGCGCCGGACGTCATCACTTCGCCCATGGACCGCTCGTTTCGTGAACTTCCATTTCGGAACGGTACGAGTAATACAACTTAATGACAGCGCCAACTAAGCCGATGACCGCGAAGATGATCGTGAAAAGCGGAACGGTATTTAACCAACGATCGATTCCGTAGCCAATAAGTGCCAATAACAAAGGCGAAAACGCGAGTTCGTAACCACCAGTGGTCCGATGCATTTGCTGTGTGATGTCGCGCCGTTGCGATCCCACCGTCATGCCTTCTGTCTGCCGAAACGAATGTTTTGCGAATCGTCGGGGGACGATTCTTTCCGCATGCAATTCGAACCCTCTCGAACCGCTTGTGAATTGCTTCGCAAACTAGGCGCGGTCGGGGTTGTCTGCAACTTTATTGGCCGGTTTTTTATCCACAATTTGTGTGGCTTCTGTCCCAATCTCAGCCTGGTCGTTACTCGCCGGTGAACTGGGATTTTCAGCCGAATCCTCTTCGGCTCTTTTGGCCTTCCGGCGGCGTTCGTCCCGCACCGTCGGATGCAAAACCGTGAAAAGAATAAGGAGAATCGCCGCAATGCCGAACGGAGCGATGCCATCGCCGGAACCGGAATAAATCGGCCAGAGCACGAAGCCACTGAGAATGGCGGTCCAGGCCCAGAGGATGAGAACACTGCGGCGATGACCGTGACCGAGACGAAGTAGTCGATGATGCAAATGTCCCTTGTCGGCAGTGGCAATGCCGGTACGACTTCGAGCGCGGCGCACGATGGCAAAGGTCATGTCCACTAACGGAACGCCCAAAATGACCACCGGAATGAGAAGTGGTGCAAAGAAGAAGAACGAGTTTCCGGAAAAGCCGCGATCGATTCGCCCACCCACAACCATGGTGGATGCCGCCATCAATAAACCTAGAAGTAAGGCTCCTCCATCACCCATGAAAATGCGCGCCGGATGAAAGTTATGGGGAAGAAAACCGATACATATCGCCAACGTCATAACGGCAATCAAGGGACCGATATTTCCTGAGGCAAGTAATCCTTGGTTGGCCAATTCATCGGCATACAAAAAGAACGTTGCTGAAGCAATGGCCACGATGCCGGCCGCTAAACCATCGAGACCGTCAATCAAATTAATGGCGTTGGTAAGAGCCACCACCCAAACAACCGACAACAGGTACGACCAATCGGTTGACAAAACAAACACGCCCAAAAATGGAACGCGGAAAAACAAAATTGCGATACCAGAAATAACCAAGATGCTGGCCGCTAAAACAATGCCGGCGATTTTGGCGGGCGCCGAAACATTGCGCACATCATCAACTACTCCCACCAACGTGATGGCTGCGGCGGCCAACAACAAACCGGCGGGTTCAGTGCTGCCGGCAAACACCACGTCGAATGAATCGAGCAACCATGCCGTCAACATTCCTGCGGCAAGACCGATGAACATGGCAATGCCGCCCAATGTTGGTGTTGGACGTTCATGCACACGTCGTTCATCAGGCAACACCACGGCGCCGATTTTGAATGCCAATCTGCGCACACCAAATAACGACACAAACGTGACCACGGCGACTACCGCGAACACCGCCACATATGCGCCAAAAGGCGGCATCGTCGTCTACGCCTCAGCTATACGGCGTGAATTTCGAACAAAGCATGGCTACATCGTCGCGCACTGCTTGCAACTCTGCTTCGCTCTCGCGTCCTCGCAAGGCCCGTGCAATAAATTCAGCAATAGCAGCCATTTCTGGCTCTTTCATACCCTGCGTGGTTACTGCCGGCGTTCCAATTCGCACACCCGAGGTAACGAACGGCGAACGAGGATCATCGGGAATGGTGTTCTTATTCAAAGTGATACCGGCCAGATCCAAAACGTTTTGTGCATCTTTGCCAGTGAGATCCGCATCGAATGAACGAAGATCAAGCAACAACAAATGATTATCAGTGCCACCAGAAACTAAGCGGAAACCTTGTTTCGCTAATTGCTCGGCTAACGCTGAGGCATTGGCAACAATTTGCGCCGCATAGGTGCGGAATTCGGGTTGCATTGCTTCACGGAACGCCACTGCTTTCGCGGCCACAACATGTTCAAGCGGGCCACCCTGTAAACCTGGGAAAATTGCTTTATCAATTGCGGCGGCATGTTCGGCTTTCGACAAAATGCAACCACCGCGCGGACCGCGCAATGTTTTATGCGTTGTGAACGTCACAACATCGGCATAAGGAACCGGATTGGGATGAACGCCACCGGCAATGAGACCAGCAATATGCGCGGCATCAAACATGAAATAGGCACCGATCTCGTCGGCAATTTCACGGATAGGCGCTGGGTCAATGCTGCGCGGATAGGCGGTTGCGCCGGCAATGATCATTTTCGGACGCTCTTTGCGCGCCTTGTCGCGTAACTCATCAAAATCAATGCGTTCATCTGATGGCGTTACTCCATAAGCAATGAAGTTATAGAAGCGACCAGAAATATTGACCGGCGAGCCATGAGTGAGATGGCCGCCGTGATCAAGGCTTAAGCCCATGACCTTGTCGCCTTCTTCCAAAAGCGCCAAATACACACCTAAGTTGGCATTGGCGCCGGAATGGGGTTGCACATTCGCATGATCCGCTCCGAACAATGCCTTGACGCGCTCGCGGGCTAAGTCTTCAATCGGATCAACAAATTCATTACCGCCGTAGTAACGCTTGCCGGGATATCCCTCGCTGTATTTGTTGGTCAGCACCGAACCAGTGGCGCGTTGCACCGCGGGTGATGAGAAGTTCTCCGACGCGATGAGTTGCAAGGTGGTGTTCTGACGCTCCAATTCGGCGTCAATGAAACCGAATACCTCACTGTCATCATCAGCGGGCCAAGGCATGGCAATCTCCCTTTGGGCAACTCACTCGACACGGCGCCGAGTCCTCCCACTCTACGCGCCGTAGGAATTTTCATCGGACCCGAAAAAGGCAAATTTTGCCGATGAGGAGTAATCGCCTGTGTCACCGAAGTCCACAACTTCTTGGCGTTATTGTTCGCTGAACACATGGCCGATACGGTCCCACTATGGATGTCTCGCTGGATCCCCGCCTGCCGGTGCTTGTCGGTGTTGGCCAACTCACGATTCCCAGTTCCGAACCCGAAAAACTTGAACCCGCCGATCTCATGGCCGAGGCCCTTCGCCGCGCCGAACGCGATGCCGGTGTAGCCGGACTGTTACGCGATATCGATCAATTGCTTTCGGTGAATCAACTTTCTTGGCGCTATCGCAATGATGCAGTGGCCGTCGCCAATCGCATCGGTGCCCAACCACGTCGTTTGGCCACATCGGTGGTGGGCGGAAATTTCGCCGGCGTCATGATGGCGCGGGCGGCCAAAGCGATTTATGCCGGCGAATGCGATTTGGTCGCAATTTGTGGCGGCGAAGCAACCCGCACTCGCACCCGTTTTCGCGCCAATGGCGAAACTCCCCCATGGTCAACGCAAGATGAAAATGTTTTGCCGGCGGAAGTTATTGGCGATAGCCGGCCCATGGTCGACGAAGCAGAAATTGCCGCCGGTGTGCAATTACCAATTCATGTGTATCCACTTTTTGAAGTTGCGTTACGAGCGCAATTGGGATTGTCAGTAGATGACCATCGCCAGCGAATGGGCAACTTAGCGGCGGCATTTGCCTCCGTGGCCGCCAACAATCCATACGCCTGGATTCGCAACGCACCATCGGCTGATGAAATTGTGACGCCATCGGAATCGAATCGAATGATTTCGACGCCGTATACGAAATACCTCGTTTCCAACAATCAAGTTGATCAAGGTGGCGCCGTTCTCATTCTTTCGGTGGCGGAAGCACAACGACGCAATATCTCTCCCGATCGTTGGGTGTTCTTTCATTCCGCAAGCGAAGCCATTGATCATTGGCATGTTTCCAATCGCATAAACCTGCATTCATCGCCGGCTTTACATATCGCCGGACGCAACGCCTACGCCATGGCCGGCATAACTCCCCATGACATTGCTCATGCTGATTTGTATTCATGTTTCACTAGCGCCGTTCAAATTGGCGCGCGCGAGTTACAACTACTTGATAGCGATCATGGTGGTTGGGGCGGAATCGGTGCTCGTATTCCCCTTACGACAACGGGCGGAATGACATTCGCCGGTGGACCATTTAACAACTACACCACTCATGGCGTTGCCACGATGACCAATGTTTTACGCAATGATCCCGGCGCATTTGGATTGTGCACGGCCAACGGCGGTTACACCACCGAACATGCAGTGCTAGTTCTTTCCACTACACCACCGAAACATTTCGGTTATTCAAATCCGCAGGCTGAAGTTGATGCATTGCCATTTACCGAACGCGATGAAACTTTTAGCGGCGACGTTGAAATCGAAAGCGCAACCGTTATTTATGAAAGCGGTTCACCTCAACGGGCGCTAGTCGCGGCGCTCACCGCCGACAGTCAAACGCCGCGACGTACATGGTGTTGGTCTGACGACTTTTCGTTACTTAACGAATTTGAAAACACTGAATGTGTTGGTCGCAAAATGCAACGACAAGCGGATGGAAAGATCGTTTAAGCCTGCGGCTTCTGATTCGCTTTCAAACGATCAGCCAACATCTGCAAGACGCGTTCTTCCGCTTTTGGCATTTCCGAAAGCAGTTGACGAAACGCTTTGGTATCGAATGCCAAAAGACGCATTGGAGTTTCTGCCACCACCGTGGCCGAACGAGGTCGACGATCAATTAACGACATCTCGCCCACCATCGATCCCGCGCCCAACGAGACGATGTGTTCGTCGGCCACATAAACGCCCGCCGAACCAGCCTCGATAACAAAACACTCTTGGCCAACGCGACCTTGATCAATCAACACTTCTGAGGTTTCCACTTCGACGCTATGAGCTAACTGCGCGACTCGATCCAATTCGGCATCCGAGAAGCCTTCGAAAAAGGCCAAAGAACGCAATCGCGCCGCACCATCTTCTGGTTTTGAACGTTTTCCGAACATTGATACTGCACCTCGGTCTCTTGGACGGCAGACTGTTGCTACTGCGATGCTAGGCAAAACTGTGGCGCGGCGAAGGAGAGATTTTCGTGGTATCCGAAATATTTGATGCAAAGGCATGGAAAGAGGTACCCGGATTTACTGACCTCACCGATATCACCTATCACCGAGCCGTCGATCAGGGCACCGTCAGAATTGCCTTTAATCGTCCAGAGGTACGTAATGCCTTCCGCCCCAACACCGTCGATGAACTCTTTCGCGCGTTAGATCATGCCCGTCAAACAAGCGACGTGGGCTGTGTATTGCTCACCGGCAATGGACCGTCGCCGCGTGATGGTGTGTGGTCATTTTGTTCGGGCGGTGATCAACGAATCCGCGGCAAAGATGGTTATCGCTATGCCGAAGGCGAAACCGCCGAATCCATCGATCCGGCCCGCACGGGGCGTCTTCATATTCTAGAAGTGCAACGTCTTATTAGGTTTATGCCCAAAGTTGTTATCTGTGTTGTGCCCGGTTGGGCTGCCGGTGGCGGACATAGTTTGCATGTTGTGAGTGATCTCACATTGGCCAGTCGCGAACACGCGCGTTTCAAACAAACTGATGCCGACGTTGCCAGTTTCGATGGCGGATACGGCTCGGCCTATTTAGCGCGACAAGTTGGACAAAAATTTGCGCGCGAGATTTTCTTTTTAGGACGCGAATATTCCGCCGAGCAAATGTTCACCATGGGTGCTGTGAATGAAGTTGTTGATCATGCCGATCTTGAAAAAGTTGCTTTGGAATGGGGAGCCATGATCAACGGTAAAAGCCCCACCGCACAACGTATGTTGAAGTTCTCGTTCAACTTGATTGATGACGGATTAGTCGGACAGCAACTTTTTGCCGGTGAAGCAACACGATTGGCGTATGGAACCGACGAAGCAACCGAAGGTCGCGATTCATTTTTAGAGAAGCGTGATCCCGATTGGTCACGTTTTCCTTGGCATTTCTAAAGCGTTGAAACGATCGTGATTGTTCCGGCGATCGCCACTAAAGCCCCAACAAGTTGAACACGCTCAAGATGTTCATGGGCGACATAACGCGCCAGTAACAAAACCACGAGCGGAAACAGTGACGACAAAGCGGCGATAACCGGTAACGACCCGGACTCCGTCGCCACCGAATACGCCGTTAACGCGGCCACATCGCAAAAGCCACTGGCAGCAACTTTTGCCCGCACACCTGGCACTAAGGCCAGTTCCGCTTTCGTACTGGTCGCCAAGGTGATGAGAACAATGGGATAGGTCAAGCGCGTCACTAACAACGTGGCGAAAGAACTGGTATCGCTTCCATTCGCCACGGCAACAAGTGAAATACCAATTCCTAATGTGGCGCCGAAGGCAAAAAGAATTGGACGCAACGCGCCTGTGCGAAATTGTCGAAGATTGGGGCCACTAGCCAACACCACACCAATGACGGCCAGTATCACTCCGATAAGCGTGAACCAACCAGGTCGCTCTCCTTGGAAAACTCCAACAACCACCGGTAAGACGACCGACAAACTGGCAATCGGTGCCACTACGCCCATTTGTCCGCTGGCTAAACCTCGATACAGCGATACAACGCCTAAGGATGCGCCCAGTCCGGCAATAATTCCCCAGCCAATGGTTACGCGATCGAAAACCACGTTTCCGCCAAAGAACACAACGACGATCACCAATGGAAGCGCGATCAAACTCGACCACAGCAATGCCGTAGAGGATGCAATTTTTTTGGAAACGCTTCCGCCGAGGAAGTCCGAAGTACCCCAACCTAAAGAAGCGAACAGCGCGGCAATAACTTCCATCACGAACCTTTAACGACGCGCCACAATCACTCGCGGTCGTTGCGAGAGATCGACATAAGAAAAGATTTCGGTAAAACCATGTTCGCTGGCTAACGCCCGTACGGCATCAACTTGTGACTCGCCGATTTCCACCACCAAGGCACCATTGGCGCAGAGCCAGTCCGGCGATTGCGAAAACAAAATACGTAAATCATCGAGGCCGTCATCGCCGGCGAACAGCGCGGCATGAGGTTCCCAACGTACGACGCTTTCATCCAGACGATCCGTCGTAGCCACATACGGAGGGTTACTGACTATTACACCGAAGGTTCCTTTTTGTTCAGATGGAAGCGCATCAAACCAACTGCCTTCATAAACGCGCACCTTCGTGGCTGCTCGACCAATACCGGCCAAATTGGCACGAGCCACCGCTAATGCATCGGCGGAATAATCAGTGAGCACAACATCTACTCGTTCACACTCAAACGCAATCGATAAGCCAATCGCACCCGAACCGGTGCCGAGATCGACAACTTGAACTCGATCCGTAGCCGTCTGCAATCGTTCGATTTCTTTGATGGCGTACTCCGTAACTAGTTCCGTTTCCGGACGTGGGATCAAAACGCGCTTGTCCACCAATAAATCGAGCCGGCGAAATCCCCAACGACCAAGCACATATTGCAACGGTTCGCCGGTTAAGCGACGTGCCAGCATTTGATCGAAGAAAAACATTCCCCGTTCCGTTACCGCTTCGTCGAGACCGAGGATGTACTCGGCCCCTTCATTTCCCGAGGCGCGCTCAACAATTCGTTTGGCATCAACGGCTGGAGTTTCTGAAATCTGCGCTAGTTGATCTTCGGCTTCAATCGCCAGTTGCCGCCATGTCGTGGTCATGGCTGTTCTTCACGTAACTGTTCTGCTCGTTCATCGGCGATTAATGCGTCGACAACATCATCGAGGTCACCGGCCAAAATTTTGTCCAACTTATAAAGAGTTAAACCAATTCGATGATCGGTGACGCGGTTTTCTTTGTAATTGTACGTGCGCACTTTTTCTGAACGTCCACCGCCACCAACTTGGGCGCGACGCGCACCCGAAGCTTCGGCTGCTTGCCGTTCTTGTTCAGCCTGCAAAAGACGACTACGCAAAACACGTAATGCCTTTTCGCGGTTTTGCAACTGGCTTTTTTCGTCCTGCATCGAAACAACTACACCGGTCGGTAAATGTGTAATACGCACAGCCGAGTCGGTGGTGTTCACATGCTGACCGCCGGCGCCCGAAGAGCGATACACATCGACGCGCAAATCATTCGGATCAATAGCAATATCGATTTCTTCTGCTTCCGGTAAAACTGTGACGGTGGCCGAAGAGGTATGTACGCGACCTTGGCTTTCCGTTACTGGTACACGTTGTACGCGGTGAGGACCGCCTTCATGTTTCATGCGTGTCCATACGCCTTCGCCCACTAAACGGAAGGTCACATCGGTATAACCACCTAAATCAGAAGGTTGGCCTTCCATTAGTTCAAACTTCCAACCGCGAGTAGCAGCATAGGAGCGATACATCTCAAACAAGTCACGGGCAAACAAGTTGGCTTCTTCGCCGCCTTCGGCGCCGCGAATTTCGACAATCACATTGCGGCCGGCATTGGGATCACTAGGCAGAAGAAGGACCTTCACTTCTTCGGTTAACCGATCAATAGCGGCCGTCGCTGTTTCGATTTCCTCGCGCAGCATTTCGCGATCATCGCCAGTGGCGTCGGCAAACATTTCTTTCGCCGTTTGTAAATCATTTGTGGCGCCATCAAGTTCACGTAAGGCCGCCACCAGCGCTCCCAGTTCGCGATAACGACGATTGAGGTCGGCGTACTTTCGATGGTCGGCCAAAATCGCCGGATCAGCCAGCGAAACTTCAATCTCTACATATTCTTTTTCCAGCGGTGCCAGACGATCTAACAAACTCATGAGTCGGCTCCTCGCCATTCCCCTGGCAATGTCATTACTTCCGCCGGTTGCTGTAACGCAGTAGCCAAACGCAGAGTTACCGGATGTGCATCTCGTTCCGGTACAACAATCACCAATTGGGCCGAGTCGTCATAACAAAGTCGGGCATCGGCAGCAGTCGGAACAACATCGGGATCAACGCCCACCGAACAAGCCACAATGAGCGGCGCACCGGATGAAGTGCGACCCAATGCAAATGAAGGCGCAACATCATTCACACTCTCGACTGTCATCGGTGAGGCAATCGGTTCCAAAAACTCTGCGTCAACCAGTTCCGGTTCACGTAAGAGCCGCCAACGCATCCAACCTTCGGGGGCTAAGCGACGTAAAGGATGAGCGTGGGCATCAACTTTGCGTACCGCATCCACACTTTCGACGACTCGCGACAACGCTTCAGCGGGTGGAATGTTTCCGTGCACCATCGTGAACGCTTCTCGATCATGACGTCCCACACCCACTTCGAGTCGAGCACCATCTTCGGCATCAATTACACGCGCAATTTCTAAACCGCGTAATTCACCGCGCAAGGATCCTCGTTCGACAATGACATCTAGACCATTGGCTTGTAGAAGTTCGAGAAATGTTTGTGCTTCCGCCGACATGGTTGTTTCCATTGCCATAAGGGCTGGCGTGGCGGGCACCAGTGTTTTTCCTTCGATATGCCAGATGCGCAACGGAAGCGCAAATGCGGAAGCGCGACGCGCCACCACCGCAGCGACATCAACATCGTCGATGGCTACGTTTATCGAAACCACATCGTGACGTTGCGACCAAATAACGGAAGGTCCAAGACAACGTTCACCTTCACCCAAAACCCAACTGCTGGCGCCTTCTTTCGTTTCCACGATGACGCCCGCTCCCGCTCCGACCGAGATCGGCAAAGGAATCTCACTCTCTAAATGTTGAGTGAGAAGCGCGCGTAGTTTGGCGCTTTGTAATCGAGAGCGTTGTTGTGTGTCGATCGTCGGCTCCTTGATGCGAAAGGAGTCGACCGAGCTATTTACGGCGTCGGCCGTATCGCTTCTCGAACTTCTCGATGCGGCCACCGGTATCAACAAGCTTCTGCTTGCCGGTGTAGAAGGGGTGGCATTCGTTACAAAGTTCTGAGGTCAACTCGGCCTTGGTTGAGCGCGTGGTGAAGGTGTTCCCACAGGAGCACTTCACAGTGGCGTCTACGTAATTGGGATGGATATCTGCCTTCATGGCGTTGCTCCAGGTCGAGTGTCGGGCCTACAAGTCTGCCGGTCTTTTGCGGACTTGGCAATACGGCCCGAAGGGCAGGGGATTTTCAGGAATTTCGCTACTTGCCTTTACCAGCGGCGGCCAAAAGCGCAGCGGTATCAGCGGTGGCCTCAATGCGTTCAAAGAGGTCAAGCAGGCCAGCCGCCGGGCCACCTTGATCGGATTTGGCAGCCAATTGCTGACGGAGTTTTGCCACGGCCGTCATCTCTTTGGCGCCATAAAGCAGTTCCTCGTTGCGGCTGCCGGTGGCGTCGATTCGCAGCGCTGGATACATGCGCCGTTCGGCTAACGCCCGATCAAGAGTTATTTCGACATTGGCCGTACCGGTGAACTCCTCGTCAACAACTTCATCAAGGCGTGAGCCGGTGTCGGTCATCATGGCCGCCACAATTGTGAGCGATCCGCCTTCCGAAAAATTGCGCGCCGCACCGAAGAAACGTTTCGCCGGAACAATTGATCCGGTATCAAAACCACCAGCCGCTACTCGCCCACCACCGGGATATGCCGAGTTATAGGCGCGCGCCAATTTGGTGAGACCGTCCAAAATAATGACGACGTCAGTTCCGTCTTCCACCATTCGCTTAGCGCGTTCCAAAACTAATTCGGCGACTGAGACATGTTCATCGGCCGGTCGATCAAATGGCGATGCAATGACTTCACCAGAAATTTCATCGGCAATATCAGAAAGATCTTCCGGTCGCTCATCAATCATCAACAACATGACATGCACATCGGAGTTATTGCGGGCAATGGCACCAGCCAACTTTTTCAGCAACGTGCTTTTACCGGTGCGCGGCGGAGCCGATACCAAACCACGGCTTCCTTTTCCGATAGGGCTGAGAACTTCAATGGCGCGCAACGAAAGATCTTTGGCCTCCGCTTTTTGCACTAACGAAAGCGGAGTCGAGGGGTAGACCGGAGTGAGCGAGTCGAATCGACGACGCTCGCGGGCCGCATCGGGATCAGTTCCGTTCACAAGATCAATACGCAAAAGCGCTGGGTTTTTCTCATTACGAGCTGCCGGTCGACTAGCACCAACAATGACATCGCCGCGACGCAATGCAAATTGGCGAGTTTGTTTCACCGAAACATAAACGTCATCGCGGGTCGGCAAATAGCCGTTGACGCGAATGAATCCATAACCTTCATCACGTAAATCCAGAACTCCGGAAACTTCGATCGGCTCACCCGACCACGGTTCTTCGGCGCGTTCGCCAAACCGTTCTCCACCTCGATCGCGTCCACGTCGGCGTCGACGACGACCCGGCATTTCTGCATCATCATCACCGTTGCGCTCTCCGCTTTCATCAGCCGATTCATCACTGTCATCATCGGCGTCATCGTCAGCGTCATTATCGGCGTCATTGTCGGCGTCACTGTCGTCAGGTTCATTTTCATCGGCCGCGTCAGTGGATTCTTCAATGTCATCAGCATCAACAACAACGTCGGCCTGGGCCGATTTCGGCGGACGACCGCGACGCTTCGGCGGTTCGGCACCGGCTACCAACTGGAGAATTAACTCAATGAGATCATCTTTTTTGGCACGCGCACCGGGTTTCCCACCCAACGAAGCGGCAATGGCCATGAGTTCGTCACGGTCTTTACCTAAAAGCGTGGCGCGTTGATCTTTTTCCGACATTGAGAACCTCGTTATGCGTATTTTGTGGCCACTGCGTGGCTCGGCATCACCGCTGCAATGCCGTTTGCGTCGATCGACGCGGAACTCCGCCGAAACGGAGTACTGAAAATGTAGCGGCCAATGCCGCTAAAGGCGAACCGCCATTTAGTTGTTACGGACTCAGGCCAGAAGTTGGCTCATAAGTTGATGGCCGAGCACTACAGGCAGCCCTTCAACACCTTTTTCGGTATAGACCCCACCTTGGCCATCGACCGTTGAGTCGAACAACAAATAGGGAACCGGATCAGGGGTGTGAGTTTTCAACGCTAACGGAGTGGCGTGATCGGGCAACAGCAGCATTCGCCACGGTCCCTGACGATCCAACGCCTCCACTAAACCGGCCAAAATTCGCGAGTCCCAATTTTCGAGGGCACGAACTTTTTCATTCACATCACCGGCATGGCCAGCCTCATCAGTGGCTTCAACATGGATGATGAATAAATCGTCACCATCGCCTAAACCATCGATTGCGCAATCGCGCTTGCCCTCATAATCGGTGTCGTACCAACCTGTGGCAGTTTCTAAATGCACAACATCAATATCGGTAAGCACACCTAAACCGCGCACCAAGTCGACCGCGGTAACTAATGATGCTTTCTTTCCGTACTTCTCGGCGAAGGTTGGCATCTGCGGTTGGAAACCTTGTCCCCATAACCAAATGGTGTTCGCTTCTAAGGGCGTCTCGCGCAAAATTTCGGCCGATGCATCCATCATTTTTTGTAACTGCGGTGCCGCTTTACCGGTCGGCCAAACGAGAGGCTTACCGGTCAAATCGTGGGGCGGAGCGCAATCAGCTTCGGCCCAATCGGCCGGCGCGACCATGATGTGTCGATATTGCACGCCGGAGTGAAATTCGATTCCTTCGCCACCTAATTCGCGATCCAGCAATTCAATGGCGGCGTGTGCCATTTCGTTGCTGGGATGACCACCGGCGAAATCGATCATTTGACCATCAGCGATGGTGGAAAGGTTGCAACGGAACGCCACTTGATCCGGTCGCAATTTCAAACCCAATGCCGCCGCTTCGATTGGCGCGCGACCCGTGTGATATTCCGCGGGGTCATAACCAAAAATCGACATGTTGCCAACATCGGAACCAGGCGGCAGTCCCGGCGGAATAACCGCGGCGCGTCCCAAAGTGGCCCGCGCCGCAAGAGCATCGAGTACCGGAGTTTTGCCCACCTCAAGGGGCGTGCGTCCACCCAATTCAGCGAGAGGTTCGTCCGCGCAACCATCGGGCACGCATACGACGTATTTCATCTTTCCTCCGGTAATGGCCGATTGCCGTCTCGTTAGTTTGCCCGAAACCAACGGGAATCTCACTATCGATTCAAAAGTGTGCTGGCGACGTCAGCCAAGTGCATTTTCGATAAAGCCGCGAACAGTCGAAAACTCATTGGGCAGCACGTCATAACGTTCGCTCCGCTCGAATAAATCGTGCATATGTGCCGGTAGATCCGGACGCTGACCCGTCGCCTTTTCGACCGCATCTCCGAATTTGGCCGGATGTGCCGTGGCCAAAACAACCATGGGCGAAACTCGTCCCACCTTGCGGGCCGCCGCTACACCAACAGCGGTATGCGGGTCGATCATCATGCCGGTACGAGTGAAGACATCGGCAATTGTGGCGGTCGTTTCGTCATCATCGACACGGGCCGCCGACCAATGCTCGGCCAGTAAGCGCATTTGGGCCGATTCCACGTCGATGGTTCCCTCGGCGCGAAATTCAGTCATTAATTCGGCAATCGTTGCCCCGTTGCGACCAAAGATTTCAAAAAGTAAACGTTCAAGATTCGATGAAACTTGGATATCCATACTGGGACTTAACGATGGTTGCACATCAGTAATGGTCATCGTTCCGCTGGTTAAAAAACGCGTGAGGATGTCATTGCGATTTGACGCCACAACAAATTGCGAAATCGGCACGCCCATGCGTTGCGCGCCATAACCAGCAAAAACATTGCCGAAATTCCCGGTAGGAACAGAAAACGCCACCGGTGATCCGGCATGCGCGCCCACTTTGACTGCGCTCGTGACGTAATAAACGATTTGTGCCATCACGCGGGCCCAGTTAATCGAGTTCACGGCCGAAAGATTGCGACGAGTACGAAAATCATTGTCGGCGAAAAGCGCTTTTACGATGTCTTGGCAATCATCGAAGGTGCCTTCAATCGCAATGTTATGAATGTTGGCCGAAGCAACTGTTGTCATTTGACGACGTTGTACTTCGGACACTCGCCCATAGGGATGAAGAATAAAAACCTCAGCGCATTCGCGATCCTTTAATGAATCGATCGCCGCTGATCCGGTATCACCTGATGTAGCGCCAACGATGGTGACTTTTTCACTCCGACGCGTTAACTCATAATCGAAAAGTCGACCAACTAGTTGCAGAGCAATGTCTTTAAAAGCCAACGTTGGACCATGGAATAACTCAGCAACGAACATTCCATCGAGTTCAACTAAAGGAACAACTTCATCATTGACAAAGGTGGCATAAGAATCGTGAACGATTCTTTCGAACTCGTCACGACTAATTGAACCTTCAACAAATGGCCACATGACGTCAACGGCTACCTGCGGGTACGACATTGAAGCAAAGCGCTGCAAGTCGCCCACGGTGAGCGAGGGCCAAAATTCCGGCACATAGAGGCCGCCGTCAGTGGCTAATCCGGCCAACAACACATCAGCGAAATTCAATTCGGGCGCCGAACCGCGGGTGCTGACGTATTTCATTCGACAACGACTCCGTCTGACAGAACACGAATAACACTGCCGATCGTGCGCACGGTATCGACGGAACGCAGCGCATCGAGCGTTTGCGCCACGGCGGATTCTTGTGCGGGATGCGTAATGAAATCGAGTCGCGCTACTCCATCACCGCCGCCGTCTTGTTCCATCGAGGCGATAGAAACACCACGTTCACCAAAGACATTGGCAATAGCCGCCAGTACACCCGGTCGATCCTCAACCAAAAGAGAAAGAAAGAATGCATTCACCAGATCTGGGAGCGGACGAATCGGTAAACGAACGAAACCCCCAATCGATGCATGCGCACCCCGGGACAAGTTCACGGCCGCATCGACGGCATCGCCAAGGACGGCCGAAGCTGTAGGTGAACCACCCGCTCCCCGTCCGTAAAACATCAATTCCCCAACCGCGTCACCTTCAACCACAACCGCGTTGAAACTTTCGCGCACCGAACCAAGGGGATGCGTTTTGGGAATTAGGCACGGATGAACACGCACTGAAAGAGAATCAGGCGTATGAAAACGTTCTGCCGTGGCCAACAACTTGATGACATAACCGTGTCGGTGCGCGAACGAAATATCGTCAGCAGAAATTTGCGCAATACCTTCACAACTCACATCAGCGCTAGTGACTGACGCGCCAAAAGCAATTGCGGCGATAATGGCGATCTTGGCGGCGGCGTCATGTCCGTCAATATCGGCCGACGGATCGGCTTCTACATAACCAAGACTTTTTGCTTCGGCAAAAGCGTCGCTGTACTGGGCACCGCTCTCGTCCATACGCGTCAAGATGTAATTAGTTGTTCCGTTCACGATTCCCATTACGCGATCAACTGGTTCCGCTAAAAGCGATTCACGTAAAGGTCGAATTAACGGGATGCCACCAGCGACGGCTGCTTCAAAGAGGAAATCAACTCCAGCAGCGTCAGCGGCAGCGAAAAGTTCAGTCCCGTGCTTAGCAATGAGTTCCTTGTTGGCCGTAACTACCGGTTTGCCTTTTTGCAAGGCACGCAGGATGAGTTCGCGAGCGGGTTCAACTCCGCCCATTACTTCGATGATCAGATCAACATCATCAGCATCAACGACGGAAAACGGATCATTCGTCACTGCCACATTGGCTAAGGCCGGCCGCGGCTTAGCCAAATCGCGCACGGCAACTCTTGTTACTGAAACCTGCAGACCAGTTCGCTGTTGGATCGCCGCTTCTTGCGCGGCGGCTAATTCGACAAAGGCCGAACCAACGGTTCCACCACCAAGTAATCCAATACGCACGCTATTCACCCGCTTTAGGGTAGTTGCCCGCCGAGGCAGTTCTGAAGCCGATTATCGCAGCGCGTTATAGACCGTAACGACGGCGGTGATCGCCAAAAGGACGATGACGACGCGACGAAATGCCGACTCCCCCACTCGATGTCGAATTTGCGATCCAATGAAATAGCCAATAGCCGCCGACGGAAGGGCCACCGCAATGGCAATGCCAACTTCCGTGTCGAAATGGGCCGTTACCGCAAAAAGAATCAGGGTGATGATGCCCGAACCTAAAAAGACTGCAGAAATTGTGCCGCGAAAGACTTTGGCTGGGAACTGCTGAGCGTGCATTGCCATGGCCAGCGGCGGACCATTGGTAGAGAGAGAAGTGTTGAGCATTCCGCTTAAGAAACCCGCGGTGAAATCAACCTTGCGACTACCCCGCCGAATTGTGACTCCTTTTAACGAAATGAAAAGGAAAATAATGATGACCCCGGCCAACATGAGTTTCAATTGCGTTGATGACAAATAAAGAATGATGAGCAAACCGAACGGCGCCCCAATGGCTGCGGCGATGATCATTCGTTTCACCGTAGGAACATCACAATGAGCGCGTTCAGCACGGAACTGCAACCCGCTCGTCAGCGTTCCCATCGTGGCTGAGATCACCACTGCTTGTTCGGTAGAGATCGCAAACGTCATTAACGGAACCGCAAAAAGAGCAAAACCAAAACCGGTTGTGCTTTGAACTAATGCGGCAAAAAAGACGGCGCCAGAAATGGCGATGAACTCAATTGCTTCCATCAGTCCACATCGAGTCGGAGTAGATCATCAAGTTCCTGACGGCGCAGAACGAGGCGAGCATTTCCGTTTGCTACAAAAACCACCGCCGGTTTTGGAACGTTGTTGTAATTCGACGACATCGAATAGCCATAAGCACCGGTTACCGGAATCGCCAAAACATCTCCGATGGAAATGTCAGCCGGAACTAGAGCATCTTTAATAAGTACGTCACCCGATTCGCAGTGCTTGCCCACAATGGTGACAGTGGCATTGCGATCAGCATTAACCGCACGAGGCAGAAATGCTTCGTATTTGCTTTGGTAAAGGACCGGACGAGGGTTGTCGCTCATGCCGCCGTCGACGGAAACATACGTGCGAATTCCCGGAATTTCTTTCATCGTGCCGACGGTATAGAGCGTTACCGCCGCTTGGGCCACGATGGCGCGGCCCGGTTCGGCGGTGATTTTCGCCGTTATCCCAGCGGCACGACACGCCTCATGTACGACTTGTCCCCATTCGGTGATGGAAGCCGAAGATTCGTCATTGGTATAGGCAACACCTAAGCCGCCACCTACGGAGAATTCTTCGATGTTGTTGGCGGATAAAAACGGAACCAGTACTTCGATTGCGTCACGGAAAAAACGTTCTTCAAAAATTTGTGAACCGATATGACAATGCACGCCCATCAGTTGTACTGATCCAGAGCGTGCCCGATCTATGGCGCGTTGCGCTTCGCCACTGGCGAGACCAAAACCGAATTTCGAATCGTCTTGTCCTGTGCGGATGAATTCGTGAGTATGCGCTTCAACCCCGGGCGTAACACGAATTAAAACTTTCGGCGTCGGACAGCCTTCAGTTACGAGTGCATCAATACGATCGAATTCGTCGAATGAGTCGACAATGACTCGACCCACACCCTCATTGAGAGCGCGCCGTAATTCAGCATCACTTTTGTTGTTGCCATGCAACACCAAACGGTCGGCCGGGACGCCTGCCGCTCGCGCCACGTGATATTCACCGGCGGTAGAAACATCGATGTTGCATTGCTCTTCAGCGGCCAATTGAGCCATTGCCTTACAAAGAAATGCTTTCGAGGCGTAATTCACGCCCGGACCAAAGGCAGCCACTGCTTCACGACACCGGCGACGTAAATGCTCCTCGTCATAAACGAAAAGCGGTGTTCCGAACTCCGCCGCTAACTCGACGACATCGCAGCCACCAATAGAAAGATGGCCATTGCTTTGTACGGCGGCAGTTTCAGGAAGGAGGTGAAGGGAAAGCGCGCTCATTGTTTTCTCAAAGTTGATCAGGTGCCGAAACACCTAATAAGTCGAGGCCACAGGCCAAACCAATAGAAGCCGCTTCGGCGAGGCGCAAACGTGCTTGCGTGAGTTCCGGCGCAATGCCATCTCCCAAGACATAGCAATCGTGGTAGAAGCCGTGAACCGCACCTGCCAATTCTCTTACCCAGGTGGTTATGCGATGCGGCGCGCGATCATTTGCCGCCGTTTCCAACGTTTCGGCAAATTCCGATAACACGCGCAAGATTTCCAATTCGCGTTCGTGCACCAATAGATCCAATTGAACAATTGCCGGCACTTCGACGTTGCGCTCAGCGGCTAATCGGAAAATTGACTGCAAACGGGCATACGCCATCTGCACGTAATAAACCGGATTATCCATGGCGCGGGAACGTACGACGTCGTAATCAAACGTCTGCGTCGAATCGATCGACTGCAGTAGATACGTGAGGCGCGCCGCATCAGCACCTACTTCATCGAGCACGTCGCGCAACTCAACGATGTTGCCCGCTCGTTTGGAAAATCGCACAGGCTCGCCGCCCCGTAACAGATTTACGAGTTGCAAAATCGCGCATTCCAACTCGTTGGCGTTGTGGCCTAGGGCCATCATGGCGGCTTTCATGCGCGGGACATAACCGTGATGATCAGCACCCCAAACATCAATGAGAAGATCAAAACCACGAGCAAATTTATTTCGGTGATAGGCAATATCGGGAAGCAAGTATGTGAACTCGCCGTCGCTTTTCACTAAGACGCGATCTTTATCGTCGCCGTAATCGGTTGAACGAAGCCAAACTGCGCCATCTTCCTCGTAGACCACACCGCGCGATCGCAAGTCGGCCAGCGTTTCATCAATGGCTCCATTGGCGACCATTGACTTTTCCGAAAACCACGAATCAAAAGAAACGTTCATTCGTTCCAACGTTTCACGATGATCGGCAACGGCGCGTTGCTCTCCCCATTCCATGACATCTAACGATGGATCGGTTGGCATTTCACTCGCCCACTCAACGATGTAATCGCCGGCGTAGCCGCCTTCGGGCAGCGGATCACCGTTACGACGTGCCGCTAACGAGGCAGCAAACAATTGCATTTGCGTACCGCGATCATTTAGGTAGTTCTCACGGGAAACGTCGTAACCGCAATGAGACATAATGCGCGCCAGCGAATCTCCGTAGGCAGCACCCCGACCATGACCGGCATGCAACGGACCAGTCGGGTTAGCACTTACAAATTCGATAAGAACGCGTTGACCATGGCCAATGTTGGAACGCCCAAAATTCTTTCCTTCGGAAAGTACAGAAGCCAAGACGTCGTGCAACCAAGTGTCATGTAAGCGGAAGTTGATGAACCCCGGTCCCGCCAGTTCGACGGCCGAAACATGTTCGGGCGGATTGGCATTCAAAATTTCCGCAATTCGTCCCGCTAATTCGCGTGGGTTCCAACCGGATGCTTTTCCGCAAACTAAGGCCACATTTGATGACCAATCGCCATGTTCGCGTCGAGCGGGACGTTCTAACCCGATGGAATCCGGCATCGGATCTACTTCAAGGGTTGAGAGCGCCGTTCGCAATGCAGAAACGAGTGTGTCGCGAATCACCAAGGAAACTCCGGTTTTGCTGGACAATTCAACCCTAGTGGCCCAGCACCGGCTGGCTTTACCTCTATTTCCGGTTCCAACGCGTAGCATCGTATGAATGAGCGAGTTCGACCCCCCGAAATCTGGCGCATCATCGATGTTGGTGCGCGGTGGCGAACCGGTTCAAGGTGAAATCCATGTGCGCGGTTCAAAGAACGCATTGCCAAAGGCGATGGTGGCCGCACTTCTGACTTCGGAAAAATGCCGTCTCACCAATATCTCGGCCATTACCGATCTTGGTGTCGTTGAAGAACTGATCACAATCACCGGCGGCGACGTCCACCACAGCGACGATCAAATTGAAATCACTGCTCACTCATTCACTGAACTTTCAGAGACCGATGTTGTGCGCCTTCATGCGACGAGTCGTATTCCGGTCTTAACAACTGCAGTATCACTACACCGTTCTGGCCGCGCCATCATCGCGGCACCGGGTGGTTGTGAAATTGGTCCACGCCCCGTTGATTTCCATCTCAATGTGCTGCGCGCATTTGGTGCCCGCGATAGTCAATTCGAAAATCACATCGAACTGGTTGCCGATCGTTTACGCGGCGCACGCGTGCGCTTGCCATTTCCGAGCGTTGGCGCCACCGAGCAATTTCTTTTCGCTTCGTCATTAGCGGAGGGAAATTCTGAACTCACTAACGCGGCTATCGAACCGGAAATTCTCGACTTAGTCGCGGTTTTACAAAAAATGGGCGCCATTATTTCAGTGGAACCGAACCGCACCATCCGCGTTACAGGTGTTGAGTCGTTACATGGTTTTGATCACCGTGTCATCGGTGATCGTCTCGAAGCCGCTTCTTGGGCGTCATTAGCGTTGGCCACCGCGGGTGAAATCACCGTTCGCGGCGTTCAGCAACAATTGCTCTCGACATTCCTCAACATGTTCCGCCGTGCCGGTGGCGATTTCACCATTGATGCCGATAGCGATGTGCTCACGTTCCATCGCGCCCGTCGCATGTTGCGCCCACTAGCGCTTGAAACTGATGTGCATCCTGGCTTTATGACCGACTGGCAATCACCATTCGTGACCGCGCTTACTCAAGCCGATGGCGTCAGCGTTGTCCACGAAACGGTGTATGAAGATCGCCTGGGCTATACCGATGCTTTGCGCTCGTTAGGTGCACAAATTCAAGTGTTTACCGAGTGTCTCGGCCCCACACGTTGCCGTTTTGGTGCCGCCAATCATCGCCATTCCGCCGTTGTTGTTGGTCCCACCAAATTGCACGGTGCTGAACTTTCCATTCCGGATTTACGCGCTGGCTTTTCCTATGTGATCGCTGCGGCCGCTGCGGAAGGTGAAAGTTTGTTACATGGCGTTGATCTACTCGATCGTGGCTATAGCGATTTCCGCGCCAAACTTTCTGCTGTTGGTATTGATCATCGGTAAAGGTTTCACCTAACGATCGTCCTGTCCTACTGGGATAGGGTGACGTTTTAGAGCCCTCGTAGCTCAGGGGATAGAGCATCGGCCTCCGGAGCCGTGTGCGCAGGTTCGATTCCTGCCGAGGGCGCTTACACATTGCAGTTCAAATTCAAAGCACGACAAAAGAAAAAGGCCCAGCAGATGCTGGGCCCGTTTCTTATTCGCAACTCCGAGCGATTTTTATAAACCAAGTACTGACAACACAGAGGTACGGAAAATGTCATCCCAACCCTCTGAGTTCTTTGCTTTACCTTCTAATTCGAGGGTGTAACGATCAATCATTTGCGCTTGCAGCCATTCGGCAAATGCATCGAGTTTGACCTTTTTGTTAATCCAACCTTTCGCTTGCGCGGTGCGCATTGCGTCTTCGATTTGTGCTGATGCGGCGCGGCGTAACTTCGCGACTGCCGCAGCTAAATCGGGGCGTCCGTACGTTGCGCCGATAACGCTTTCCATACGAGCCCGTAATTCCCGATCGCTATCCGATGTAGCACGATCGATTATTCCTTTAATTGCCGCTACAAATTCGGTCTTGCTATTGGCCTTCTTCAATGGCGTAACAATTTGATTTGTCATCACGGCGATGTCGTCAACATAACGACGAACATGACAAGCCTTAATAAGTCCTTCGCGCGATCCGAAGTGACGATAGAGAATCGGAATCTGCACTCCCGTGATCGAAACTACGTCTTGAACGCGAATCGGAACTTCGCCAGTGTCATTGATCATGCGAACAGTGACAGTCACCATTTCTTTCGCGACTCGATTGTCGGGAATGAAACTCGCAAGTACGTCGGAACCGAAATCATCGGATGTTTTAGCCATGTGATAAAGACTATTTACATTTGTAGGGAATGCGCTCAATTCCCGCCAGTCTTTACCGAGATTTAAGTAAGTTTAAATTTTTCCAACGTAAATTGAACGCAGTTCACTTTTCATTATTTTTCCTGCAGCGTTGGTTGGAAGGTTTTCAACGCGGAAAATTTCCTTGGGAACTTTGAAGCCCGCCAAGGATTGCCGCACAAATCCCTTTAAATCCTCATCCGTTGCCGGCGCATGCAAAACAACGACAGCGCAGACTTTTTCGCCCCACTTCTCATCGGATACGCCAATGACGGCCACTTGCGAAACGCTGGGATGGGCCATCAATGCGTTTTCAACTTCCAACGATGAAACGTTTTCGCCGCCGGTGATGATGATGTCTTTCGCTCGATCGACCACATAAAGAAGGCCATCTTCAATTCGCCCAATATCGCCTGTGCGTAGCCACCCATCCCGCAATGCTTGTTCCGTAGCCGCTTCATCATTCAAGTACCCAAGCATCACCTGCGGTGCTTTTAGTTCTATTTCGTTGTCATAACCGAGTCGCATTTCAATTCCCGGTGCCGGTCGACCGGCGGCGCGCAGGATTGCATAATCACCAGCGAGACCGCGTCGATGATCATCAACGCCCAAGAAAACAGCGTTGCCGGACGCTTCGGTCATTCCATATCCCTGAGTGAAATCCACGCCAAGAAGTTCATGAGCACGCGCTAACAGTTGAGTACTCATGGGAGCCGCACCATAAGCAACGACGCGCAATGTTTGTAACTGTCTTTTCCGCTCGGGATGCGCGGAAACAAAATTCACAAAGTGTCGCCAACATCGTGGCGGCCACCGACGTTGACGTTGCTTGGTACGTTTCGACCGCCAAACAGAAATTTTCCGCATCAAACTTTTCCATCAGCACTACCGGACGACCGTGGGCGTGGCGATGAATCACGTTGTAACCAGCAACATGACAAAGGGGAAAAGGAAAAACATAAACATCATCGGGTTCTACCGGACGCGCGTTTGCGCTGGCCTCAACCGCCGCCAGAATGTTGGCCTGAGAGAGCAGCGCTCCTTTCGGACGGGCCGTCGTTCCCGATGTGAACAAAAGCCAGGCCGCCGCGTCACTATCGGACGGCGTTAACTCGTCGGTCGCAACTTTTACCGATGATCGTTTCTGCGCCCACTCTTCCCAACGAAAAACTTGTGCGGCACAATCGTCACCTAGGCGACGTAAATGTTCATCTTCCCCAATAACAATCGACGCATTGGCCCGCCGCAATTGATCGTTTAATTCGACTTCACTTAAACGATGATTTAAAAGCGTAAGCAGTTTTCCCGCCGTTGGAACGGCGTAATACAACTCAACCCAAAGCGGATGATTGCCCCCCACCACCGCAACTGATCCTTCACAAGCCGCAAGCGCTTTCGCTGATTGCATAACTTGGTGACGAAGTTCGGCAAATGTCAGAACCCCAAGTTCGCTGTAAAGAGCTGGGCTATGCGCCGGTGCCTGCGACAGCAATTGCGCAAAAGTTGTAATCGATCTGTTCATCCAGCGCAGACGGCATCCTGCGGCGGCTTACCCGCTAGCAGTCCGACGAATTCAGTGGCCGGCATTGTTTCTGTCGTTACTGCGGCAGCTGTTCCATTGGATGAATTTCCGCTGGAAGCCGTTGTTGACGGCACCAAGGTGGTGGTTGTCGACGGCGCTACCGCTGTTGGTAAGACCGATGTGAATGACGTGCCGATGGTCAACGTCAATGGGGTGCGCCTAGGCACGGATGTATCGGACATCACTTTTGCTGAACCGCCCAATTGACGGGCCAATAAATCCGCTTGCAACTCAAAACCCGGTCGGTAACGGATCACTGACACCGATTCCTTTTTCGAAATCGTGCTGCCCGCCGTGGTGCGATAGCCCAAGGCCGACAATTCAGCACTCACTTGACCCACACGCGCCGAGGATCCCGAAGCGTCATTGACGGTGACATACACCGAATAAGGCGTCACAGTTTCTAAAGGCATGCCGCGGAAAATATTGAAAATCGGTTCGGCGCCGGCGGCATCGAGACGAACAATCGAAGCGCCACCGCTTGTCATGTCTTGATAGACGGGCAACGCGTAACTGCCCATTTGATCGCCCTTGAAACCTTTAAAGGATTTCGCCAAAGAAATCATTTCGGAGATATCAAATTTCGAATCCAAAGTGATGTTGTCCGAAACCGATGAAACAAGATCATTGATCTTCTTTAAATCAAAAGAGCCGAATTTTTCCTGGGCACGATCAACCATTGTTTTCATGAAATAGGTCTGTCGTGTGATACGCCCCAAGTCACCCGACGGATCACTAATCCATTTCTTCGTTTTTCCGTCGAAGTATTCGAGATGACGAGAACGAACATAGGCCAACGCTTGGTCACCCTTTAAGGTGAAACAACCGGCGGCCGGTTGATAAAAACCAGAGTTCTCATCACGTACGCCTTTTTCGAAGTAAAGAGAAACTCCGCCTACCGCTTCGGTAATTCCTTTAAAACTCTTGAAATCAATTTGCACATAGTGATTAATTTCGATGCCGAAATTTTTGCGAATTGTGTCAATAAGTCGTTGCGCGCCTTCTTCGGCAGTTTTACCCGAACCAAACGCGGTGTTAATCCGCTCGTATTCCCAATTCGGCGCAATCGGAATCCATAAATCGCGCGGGAATGACATCAAATCAATTGTCTTTTTCTTGGCGTCTACACGTGCCACCATGATAGTGTCAGATCGTTGACCACCCGTTTGCACACCTTTGGCCATGAACGCCGATGCATCGGCATCGGTTTTCGACACCGCTTCACGAGAATCAGATCCAACAATGAGAATGTTCTGCACGCCGCTTTGGCTGGCGGTATCAAGCGCTAAATCACTGCGGCCGATTTGGTTATAGCGATACCAGCCATAGCCGGCGACACCCACGACAACAGCCACGATGACGGCGACGAAGATGCCCCCGATCCGCAGCGCCTTCGTACCTTTTGACTTTTTGGCCGCGTGTCGGCCCCCTTTTCGGGAGGGACCGAGGTGCCGGCTTACCGGAGCCGAGCCTGTCGCTTCCGACGCCCGCCCAATAACTCTGCGCGAATTGCTAGATCTCTCGTTTGGGGGGCCATCAGACATAGCCCTTCAAGGGTAACCGGACCCCTTTGGCAACTGGGGTCACCCCCAATTTGACCCTATTTAGAGACTTTGGGCTCTTTCGGCAGGCCGAGAACGCGCTCGCCAACGATATTGCGTTGGATCTGGGAGGTACCGCCCCAGATCGTTTCCGAACGGCTGAAAAAGAACGATGACTGCAGTGCGTTCGCCGGATATTCCTTGCTCACGGCACGACGACCGTAACCAGGAACCGATTCATCTTCACCAACATCGCCTAGCAATAACTGGCCTTCCATTCCCAAAATATCCATGGCCAGTTTCATAACTTCTTGGTGATACTCACTCCAGAAGATTTTGTTGGTTGCGCCGAGAGCCGCAACACCGAAATCTTTTTTGTTCTGCACAACCGTGGTGAGCGATCGCAAACCATTGATGCGCATGATCTGAACTTTCGACCACGCCAACGCCAAACGCTGACGGATCAACGGGTCATTAATCGCGCCGTTGTTTTTGGCGATATCAATAATGAGATTCAATTCGCTTTCAAAACGGCGGTAGCCAGTGGTGGCTGATGTGCCGCGTTCGAATCCAAGCGTGGTCATGGCAACGGCCCATCCGTTATGCAAACCACCAACAACATTGGCCGCGGGACAACGAGCGTCGGTGAAAAACACTTCAGCGAATTCCGCTGATCCGTCGATCTGACGAATGGGACGAACTTCGACGCCCGGTTGATCCATCGGACAAAGCAAATAGGAAATGCCCTTATGTAACGGGGCATCCGAATCGGTTCGACACAACACGAAGATGTAATCGGCGATGAAACCTTGAGTGGTCCAAATCTTCTGTCCGTTGATTACCCATTCATCGCCATCAAGAACGGCTTTTGTTTGCAACGCCGCCAAATCAGAACCGGCATTCGGTTCACTAAATCCCTGACACCATGCAATCGTTCCCGAAAGGATGCGGGGCAAAAATTCTTTCTTTTGTTCTTCGGTACCCCATTGCAGAATTGTCGGGCCCACCAACGTGTCACCAAAAAAGTCAGCGCGCATCGGTGCACCTGCGTTGGCGAATTCTTCGGCCACCACAACTGCCTTCATTGTGTCGAGACCTTTGCCGCCGTATTCGGCCGGCCACGATGCACAAATCCAACCGCCTTCATACAGACGCGGCGTCCACTCTTCTAAAAACTTGGCGCGCTCATCCGGTGAAAGTTCAAAACCGGGTTCACCCCAACCTTTGGGCAAGTTTTCTTTTAACCATGCGCGAACTTCAGTTCGATATGCCTCAGCGTCAGCGGGATATGTGAGGTCCATGGGGGTCTCCTAATCGGGGATTTCAGATCTGCAACTTTCCCATCTTGCCCGCTCAAACTCAAAGTTTCACCCTGAGACCTGTAGATTCATCTTTATGAGTGACGCCACGACCACATCCACCAAGGCGGGCGCCCAGCGCTGGACTTTTCAATGGAAAGAATTATTTGAAGAAGTCATTACCGCTGGGCTCTGCACGGGCTGTGCGGGCTGTGTGATTTCCTGCCCCCACGACGTCATTGGCTATGACCATGTGGCCGGCGGATACAAGCCTTTCCATATCGAAGAAGAACTAGGCCCGACCAACTGCGGCCACGGCGAAAAAGGTTGCACCAGTTGTACTCGCGCCTGTCCCCGTTTTCGCATGTGGGAACCAGAAGCGAACGAACATCTTTTTGGCCGCGAACGTAACGATGATGAAGTAGCTGGCATCTACTCCGACATTTTGTTGACTCGAGCCTCCGATGAAATGGTCCACAAGATGGGCCAAGACGGTGGATTGGTTTCGGCCCTTTTAATTTGGGCGTTAGAAAACGATTACATCGACGGCGCGCTGACCTCTTATTTAGAAGGCGGCGATGCGGGCAGTTGGAAAGCAATTCCTGGCGTGGCCACCAACCGAGATGAAGTTTTGGCCGGCGCCGGAAGCCGCTACACCTACTCCGCCAATACGTTAGCGATCGATGAAGCGAAAGAACGCGGACTTTCTCGCCTCGCCTTAGTGGGCATGAGTTGTCAAAGTTCAATTGCACCGGTGATGTGGTCACGCAAGATCGGCAAGATTTCAAAGCCGATTGTGTTCAACATTGGTTTGCTTTGTTCGAAAACTTTTGATGACGCCATCTTTGAAGAACTATTCGAAGCGAAATATCGCATTCCCAAACACACCATCACCAAGATGAACATCAAAGGTGTGTTCCAAATTTGGACGAACGATGGCGAGTACCACGAAATCAATTTGAAGGAATGTCACGCCTGGACACGCGAAGGTTGCACACATTGTCCAGATTTCGCTGCCGAACATGCCGATATTTCCACCGGCGGTATCGGTAAAGACAACGACTGGACACTCACCATCGTGCGTACCGAATTAGGCCGCGAAATCATCAACCGCATGATTGCTGATGGTTCGATTGAAGCTCGTCCTGGCGACAGCGATCCCGGCGCTATTTCATTAATGCACAAGTTGGCCGAGAAAAGTCGAGCCCGCTGGCCGAAATGGGCTGAACCCGTCGTACGCGTCGGGTTACCCGAAAAGAAATAGCAACGGATTACTGAGCGACAGTTGTGCTCGGTGGGACTGTCGTGCTGGAGGTTGACGCACCCGAAGCCGAACCAGTGTTGTTGCAGTTTTCTAAACCGGTAATTACTTTCGGATCTACTTTTGACCACGCGCTTTCAGGATTATCTTTCAGATCCGAATTAAGCGTCGTGAAATTAATGAAGGTATAGCCGGCAGCTTTCGCAGCATCGTCATTAATCGGAACGTTGTTCGCGAAAACTTCATACTGACAAGTGCAAATATCGGGCGAAAGGCCTTTCACTTCACCAGCGATTGTGCTTGAAGTGATGGTGAGCGTTTGCGAATCGCCTTCACCTTCGAGTTGGTAATAGAAGTTGGTGCAAAGTTCGAGGAAGTTTTGCTTAGTGAGATTGTTGTACTCCGACGGGGTGTTGCTTTGCGCACAACCAGCCAACGTCAATGCCGCCACCGCCACGAGGCCAATCAAAAAGCGCTTTGGTCCTTTTACTTTCGACGACGACAACTTTTCTGACACGTGACCATCCTCAGCCCTTAACAACAGCCCCAAAACGTAGTCGGTCAATGCCGAAAGTCTGACATCGGTCCCATTTCCCCCGACCCGCCGAATGCCGACAGTGCGTCGGTAGGCTTGTCAGACCATGGCAAAACCACGATCCGCCCCGAAACCGACGCTGGTCTTACTTGTGCGTCACGGCCAAACGCCAACCACAGGTTCCACCTTGCCTGGAAGGGCCAAAGGATTGTTTTTGGCGGAAACCGGAATCGCTCAAGCTGAGACCGCCGCTGCACGTATTGGGGCATTGCCCAAGGTTTCTGCGGTGTATGCCTCCCCTCTTGAACGCACACGGCAGACGGCAAAACCAATCGGAAAAGCCACCGGACAGAAAGTGCGAATTGAACGGGGTTTGCTTGAATGCGATTTCGGCACTTGGACCGGAAAGAAACTCGATGCGCTCCGCAAACTTCCGGAATGGCAAACAGTGCAGAAATACCCGAGCGGATTTCGTTTTCCGAACGGAGAGTCATTTTTAGAAATGCAAACGCGCATGGTCGACACCATTTCAGATTTGGTGTCACAACACGCCGGTCAAACAATTGTTTGTGTTTCGCATGCCGATCCAATTAAAGCGGCCGTCGCGCACGCAATGGGCACTCATCTTGATCTCTTTCAACGAATTGTTATTTCGCCCTGTTCCATCAGCGCCATTCTTTACACCAGCACCGGTCCCGCCGTTTTGGCCGTGAACTCAACCGGTGATGATCTATCTCGGTTAGTCCTGTCGTGATTTATGAATGAGTCTTGGATTTTCGACGAACCTAACTTCGTAGTGCCGGGTGCCGTTGGCGAGCCCGGTCAACGGCTTTTCTTTCTTTACGCTCAGCAAGAAGGAATTGTTCGGTGGTTCAAAGTTGAAAAACAACAAGTCGCCGCGCTCTGCGACTATCTCGACGGAATTTTGGCCGACCTTCCGACGATGCCAACTCCAAGCATCGAACCAATCGGCTCTATTGCCCCCACCGATATTGAATGGGCGATTGGCCGCTTACAAATTGGTTTTGAAGCCAGCGATGAAAAAGTTGTGATCGTGGCTGAAGAACTCATTGAGATCGACGAAGAGATGGCGGGCCAAATCGATTTCAATGACCCCGACATGTTTTCGCAACTCGGTTTTGAACCCGCCACGGTGCAATTTCGACTCTCGCCGGCACAGGTGGCGACGTTCGTGGCCATCGGTAATGCCATTGTGAAATCAGGACGACCTTCTTGTCCGTTTTGTCGCCGCCCTAAAGATGCCAGTGGTCATGCATGTCCGCGGATGAACTAAACGCTGTCGCTCACACGTTACGAACCGGTGAGATTGAAATCCTTGGCCGTATGCCATGGAGTTCAAATGCAATTTTTCTCGTTGAAGTGAACGATGTTGATCGCACCGCAAAAGCAGTTTATAAACCGGAAAAAGGCGAACGTCCGCTTTGGGACTTTCCGTCGGGTTTATGGAAACGAGAAGTTGCTGCTTATGAATTGAGCGCTGCGCTGGGCTGGAATCTCATTCCCCCTACCGTGCAACGCGACGATGCACCACTTGAAGTTGGTTCATTGCAATTTTTTATTGAAGCCGATTTTGAAGAGCACTACTACACGCTTTTGCATGATGAGTCGCTGCATACGCAATTCAAAAAAATGGCCGCTTTCGATTTCATCACCAACAACACCGATCGAAAGAGCGGACATTGTTTAATTGATGAGCAGCGACATATTTGGGGCATCGACAATGGGCTTTCATTCCATGCCGATTTCAAATTACGCACCGTTATTTGGGAGTTCGCTGGCGAACCTTTAGATGACGACATCATGAACGATCTCGACAATCTTGTTTCCGCCGGATTGTCGCCCGTCTTTAACGAATTACTAACTGTGTTCGAACGCGAAGCAGTGCTCGCACGATCACGAGCACTGCTGCGAAACGGAGAACTTCCGGTTGATGAAAGTGGCCATCGTTATCCGTGGCCCCTTGTTTGATTAACGAGACTTCAAAGCCTCGATCAATTGCGGAAGCACCTTGTGCACATCACCAACGATGCCTAAATCGCTAACCGAGAAAATCGGCGCTTCAGCATCTTTGTTGATGGCAATGATGTTCTTGGAACCTTTCATACCCACCATGTGTTGGGTTGCACCGGAAATACCAGCGGCGATGTACACCGTGGGCTTTACAACTTTTCCGGTTTGACCAACTTGGTAGCTATAAGGAACCCAGCCGGCGTCAACGATTGCACGCGATGCACCCGGTGCACCGTTGAGCAACTTGGCCAGTTCTTCGACCATTTCGAACTTGTCTTGTTCGCCTAAGCCACGACCACCCGAAACCACAATGGCGGCTTCGTCGAGCGACGGGCCCGAACGTTCTTCCACATGACGGTTCACGATCTTGGCGCCACCGCTGCGTCCCGCATCGGGAACAGCAATGGTTTCAACGGCCGCCGCACCGCCGCCTGCGGGTTCAGCCGCAAATGACTTCGGACGGACCAATACCAAGTGCGGGCCGGCTGCGGTGAAGGTTGTCTTCACATCAGTTGAACCACCAAAGACCGGTTCAGTGGTGACGAGCTTGTCGCCATCAACTTCGAGGTCGGTGTTGTTGGTGATGACCGTGCGGTCCAACTTGGCCGATAAGCGACCAGCAATATCGCGACCGGTGTATGACGTTGCCGCCACGATTGCATCGGGAGCGTTGCCGCCTTCGATTAACGCCGCAATGGCATTTGCAACCGGAACACCCGGCAGCGCACCGCCGAGATCACCAGTGGTGTACACCTTGCTGGCACCGTATTCACCGAGTTGACCAGCGATGGCATCGGCGTCGCCACCGAAGTAAATCGCTTCAACTGTTCCGGCTAACGAACGTGCCTTAGTGAGAAGTTCCAATGTTGAAGTTGAAACTTTTCCATCGGAGGCCTCTGCCAGCACCCAAATCTTTGTAAGCGCCATTTCAATTCCTCCTAGAGAACTTTCAGGTTGTCGAGATAAGCAACAATCTTTTCGAATGCTGCGCCGTCATCTTCAAGTACTTCGCCCGCTTCACGTGCCGGAGCTTCAGCAATAGAAACGATTGACTGACCGGCACCGGCCCAGCCAACGGAGCCAGCGTCGATACCGAGATCAGCAACGGTCAAAGTGTCAACTGGCTTTGACTTCGCAGCCATGATGCCCTTGAACGAGGGATAACGCGGTTCAACAACACCAGCAGTTACCGAAACAACTGCGGGTAACGGACATTCGACATCGTCATAACCGGCTTCAGTCTGACGTTGCACCTTCACCGTTGATCCATCAATTTGAATCTGCTTGGCGAAGGTCACCGAAGGAAGATCTAACAGACCAGCAATTTGTTCCGGAACAGTTCCGGTGTAACCGTCACTTGATTCCGTTGCGGTCAACACCAGATCAGCACCTTCAACGCGCTCAATTGCTTTCGCTAAAACTTTGGCGGTTGCTAATGCATCGCTACCGGCTAATGCGTCATCGCTAACCAAAATTGCTTTGGCCGCGCCCATTGCTAATGCAGTGCGCAATCCGGAGACTTCACCATTCGGTGCCATCGAGACGAGAGTTACTTCACCTCCGCCCGCGTTCGTAACAAGTTGCAATGCCATTTCGACTCCGTATGCATCGGACTCGTCGAGAATGAGCTTTCCATCTCGCTTCAATGTTTTGGTTGAGGGATCCAACGCGCCCGGATCAGCCGGGTCGGGGATCTGCTTTACACAGACGACGACGTTCATAGGCCAAATCCTGCCCCCGATTTGGCTTGGGGGCCAAATCACACGCAGCGAATATGAGGCACTACGGTCAGAGGGCTGTGAAAGTTCTCCTGATCGTCAATCCATCGGCATCGTCAGTCACGGCCCGAGGGCGAGTAGTTATCACCAAGGCCCTTTCCGCTGACCACGACGTGACCGTGGCCACCACCGCCCGACGAGGCCATGCCACCCGTCTGGCCGAGCAAGCCGCCGCCGATGGCTACGACATCGTGGTGGTTTTAGGTGGCGACGGCACCCTCAACGAAGCGGCCAATGGATTAATTGGAAGTTCCACATCGTTGGCTGCCTTGCCCGGCGGCTCCACCAATGTCTTTGCTCGCACACTTGGTTTGCCCGACGATCCGATTGAAGCCACTGCCGCGTTACTCGATGCATTGCATAGCGGTTCGTATCAACGCGTTGGTGTCGGCAGTGTGAACGGTCGCTATTTCTTATTTCATTGCGGTATCGGATTTGATGCCGCCGTTGTGGCCGAAGTGGAACGCCGCGGTTCGCTCAAGCGCTGGGCCAATCATGTGTTATTCGGTTGGGCGGCGTTCATTACGTGGTTAGGAAAATACGATCGCTCTCGACCTCGCTTTCGAGTGCAGGCTCCCACGGCACAACAAAAAGATGTTGACGGCATGTTCACGATTTGTTTGAACACCGATCCCTACACCTACATCGGTACTCGTCCATTCACCGTTGCGCCCGATGCAACGTTGGATCGACCGCTCACATTGGTCACGTTGAAAACATTGAAAACAATTCCATTGGCGCGCGTCTTAAGTTCTGCACTCGGGAACGGAAAATTTCTTCGCCGCAACAAATGGGTTGCTTATGAACCCGATATTTCGCAGGCAACAATCACTGGGTATGGGCCAGTTCCGTTTCAAGTTGATGGTGATTATTTAGGCGATACCGCCGTTTTAGAAATTCGCCATCATCCCGAAGCTTTATCGCTCGTCATTCCGCGACGAACAACATAAACAAGCGCCTCAAGATTTACGACGAAAGAACCGAGCGGCAAAGATCCGGTTTGTTGGTGATGATGGAATCAACACCAAATTGTTGCAACTCACTCATACGCGCTGGATCATCAACGGTCCATACGTTGACGGCTAATCCAATGTCATGTGCTACGGCCACCAGTTCTCCGGTGACTAACGCATCCCACGGATTGATCGCCACATGGCCCGCTTCTTTTGTGGCCGTCATAGTGACTTCATCAAATGCCAAGACTAAAAAACCGGTTGGAATCTCCGGTGCTAAATGTCGACATTGCGCCAAGGTTTCAAAGTCAAAAGACGAAATCAAAAACTCGGAGCCGTTGCGTCGCTGCAACATCGACACCACATTTTCAATTAAAGGAGCCAACGTTTCGGGGCGGTTATCGGTTTTGATTTCCACGTTGACGCCGAGGGGATGACAAATATCGAGTACGACCTCAAGCGACGGCACCCAATCGGGCAACTCGTTTTCCGCAAGGTCGCCGATAAATCGACCATCAGCAAACGTTGGATCATGATGAACCACCACTACCCCGTCGGCCGTAGCGTGGACATCGAGTTCAACCCAATCCGCTCCGAGGCTTTCAGCATCTGCAAATGCGGCAATGGTGTTGCCAGGAGGATGAGCAAAGGATGCGCCGCGGTGCGCCACAACTTTTACTGGTGACATAACGCCACCCTAGACAACTTTGAAACGAGTTACAGGTGTGTAATTCCTCTTGAAACGCGTTCTCTCTCCATAAACGACAAGGGTGAAAACAAGAATTTGAAATTTTTAAAGAAACCCCTTGCCAACGACCCCCTCCACCATTACCGTTTCAGAGCCCAGTCACACGACGTCGACGTGAGTTCTTCAACAGAAGTCCTTCGGACTTGAGTTAGTAGGAACTTTGCCCGCCGAGTCGGTGAAAGGGACAAAACCCCCTTCCAAGCACGAATCGACTTGTGTCTGACTTCGTGCGCCCCAAAATCCGTGGAGGAACCGTGGCCCTGACCACGTCGCATGTAATGCCATTATCACTGGAAACTGAAGAGTTGTTCATCACTGCCGACAACTGGCGTGACTACTCCGCATGCCGTGATACCGACCCCGATTTGTTCTTCCCTGTTGGCACCACTGGTCCAGCAATCGAACAAATCGATAACGCAAAGTCCATCTGTAACGGTTGTGATGTCCGTCAGCCGTGTCTCGAATTCGCTTTAAGCACCAATCAAGATTCGGGTATCTGGGGTGGCACTTCTGAAGAAGAGCGTCGCAAGCTTCGCCGCCAATGGCTGGCTGCCCGTCGCAAGGCTTCGTAACTCGCACTCACTTCATTGCGAAATTGTTCGACCTCCCACTGGGAGGTCGATTTTTTTTGCCCTATTTCGGCAGCGGCACCGAAATACGCACATTGGTTCCTGGGCGAGACGCCGGACCGTTGCCGCGTGAAAAACCAATAGTTCCGCCCAGTTCGGTCGTTACCAACGTGCGCACAATCGATAAACCAAGACCGGTGCTGTCGTCAATCGAGAAACCTTGCGGAATTCCAATTCCGTTATCGGTCACGGAAATACGGAAGCGGCCATCGGCATTTTCTAGATCGACTTCAACGACGGCGGAAAAATCTTGTAGATCGATACCGGCAAATGCGTGATCAACTGCATTTTGTAAAAGTTCAGTGATTACCACGGCCAGCGGAGTTGCCGAATCAGCCGAGAGAATGCCGGCATCGCCATTGACCGTGAACTTCACCGGTCGATCGGGCGAACTCAAACCTTCTTCCACCATACGCACAAGCGGTCGAACAATTTCGGTAAAGGGAACATCATCACCAATTGTGTGCGAAAGAGTTTCATGCACCAGCGCGATTGATCGAATGCGGCGTGATGATTCTTCAACGGCCGCTTTTGCTTCGGGTGTCGAAAGTCGACGACCCTGTAAGCGCAGCAAAGCAGAAATAGTTTGCAAATTGTTTTTCACCCGATGGTGAATTTCGCGAATGGTTGCGTCTTTCGAAAGTAATAAGAGATCGCGGCGGCGCAACTCGGAAATGTCGCGCACTAAAAGCAACGCACCATCAACGTTGTCGTTGCGCAAAAGCGGAATAAAACGCAAAAGCACGGTGACCGCGTTCGTGCGCTCAACTTCTTCCGTTGATGGTCGACCTTTTTTCAATGCCAGACGTAAGCCTTCTTGAGCAACGCCAACTTGTTCGAAACGCTCGCCTTCTAAATTGAAATGGACACCAATGCGGTGAAACGCAGAAACGGCGTTCGGCGATGCGAACGTCACAACTCCCGCGCCATCCATAATCACAACGCCATCTCCAACGCGCGGTGAACCAACACCGCGTTCGGGAGCATCTTTAAATGGGAATGTTCCGTCGGCCACCATTTCCGCCAGCCGATCGAATGTTTCGACATACACCTGCTCAAGTACGCCTGGTTGTCGAGATGTCGACGATGCCGACTCACGCGTCAACACGGCAATCGTGCGCCCTTCATAACGAACCGGAATACAACGTTCAAGAATTTGTTCGTTTTGGCTTTCGCTGATCAAAAAACCGTCAATGACATCGCCAGTAGCGAAACACTCGGAAACCAACGGACGTTCATCGGCCGATAATTCGCGACCGATCCAGTCGGTAGGAAAATACGTTTGGCCAGTGGTCGGACGAATTTGTCCTAAAACCACAAAGGAATCGTCTTTTTCTCCGAACAACATGAGATCGGAGAAACATAAATCGGCCAACAACGACCATGTAGCAACGAGCCGCTGCAGATGATCAATTTCGGGTTCGCTTAAGCGCGCCGCATGGCGGGCAAGTTCCGCCAATCCGGCCATCACTCAACTCCGCTCAGGAAGCGCCGAAACCGATCCGACGTTCGCCATCGGCGGATCCAAGTTCGACATAGGCAATCTTGGCGGCCGGTACAGCAATATCGCGACCATGACGATCGGTAAGCCACAACACACTTTCCGCATTCGTTAATGCCGAATCGATTGCCGCGCGGATCGCGGCACGATCTGCGTTGGTGGGCAGTTCAATATCGATTTCCTTGGCAGTGTGCTGCACACCAATTCGTACGTCCACGGATTCCTCCTCTAAAGGCCGAGCGCCCATGCTAGGTCCGCTCGAGCAAAGCCAACTAACTGAGCAATTTCAAACCTGGGTTGTATCGACGCTTGGGCGCTAATTCTGTGTCGATGACCTCGGCAAGATGGTGGAAAGCAAGCGCCGCTTCAGAGTCGGGCTCGATGGCGACGACGGGTCGGCCATCATCGGAACCTTGTCGCACGGCCGGCACTAACGGAACACATCCCACGAATGGAACACCGAGGTCCTTGGCGAGTTCTTCACCGCCGCCGCTTCCAAATAATTCGTAACGTTTGCCATCGTCGCCGGTAAACCACGACATGTTTTCGATAACACCGCGCACATCGATATTTACTTTTTCGGCCATGTACGCAACGCGCTGAGCAACACGTTGTGCGGCGGGCTGCGGTGTTGTCACCACATACATTTCGGCGCGGGGCAAAAATTGCGCTAGCGAAAGTGCAATATCACCGGTGCCCGGAGGTAAGTCGACCAAAAGGAAATCGGGTTCATCCCAAAACACATCGGTGAGGAATTGTTCAAGCGCTTTGTGCAGCATCGGACCACGCCAAATAACTGGCTGGTCTTCATCAACGAAGAAACCCATTGAAATACAACGCACACCAAATGCTTCCGGTGGCACCAACATTTGATCAATGACGACCGGTTGTTGATCAACACCCAACATGCGCGGGATAGAAAAACCCCAAACATCGGCATCAACCACGGCGACCTTGTGTCCCCGTTGCGCTAAGGCCACAGAAATATTGGTGGTAACCGACGACTTGCCTACGCCACCTTTGCCCGAAGCAATTAACAACACGCGTGTTTTGCTAGCGGGATCAGCAAAAGGAACGGCTCGTCCTTCCGCATGCCCATGCGCTTGGTTTGTTCCCGCCGTTGCTGCCGGGTCGCCATGCAACTTTTGCCGCAGTCGAGCGCGATCTTCGTCGGTCATTACGGTGAAATCGAGATCAACGCGATCAATTCCATCTAAGGCAACAACGGCATCGTTCACACGACGCTGGATCTCATTACGTAACGGACAACCCGCCACGGTGAGGGCAATCTGCACCGCCACCACTGGACCATCGATGGCCACAGCACGCACCATTTCCAAATCGACGATGCTGCGATGCAGTTCTGGGTCCTCAACAGGCCGCAACGCCTCAATAACGTCCGCTTCAGTAATGGTGGCCATATCACGTACTTCCTTTAAGGGAATTTCTCCTACGGGCTTAGGTAGAATACCGACGTGGAACAGAACACCCTCACTCCGACGGAGTTCTCCTCGGTCGTCACCGCTCTCACCTCGGCCTTTGGCGACCCCACACGACGGGAAATTTATCTTTTTGCCCGTCAATCACCGCAAGGAGTGACGGCTTCAGAAGTGGCAAAACAATTTGCCCTCCATCCCAATGTTGCTCGTCATCATCTCGACAAATTGACGGCTGGCGGTTATCTCGAAGTAGGCGTCGCCAAAGGCGGATCCGGTGCCGGTCGCCCTTCCAAGCGTTATACCGCCACCACCAAAGCCGAGATGCTGGAACTCCCGGTCCGTCATGACGATGTCTTAGTCACATTGTTAGGACGCGCACTCGAATTGTTACCCAAAGAAAAAGCCGAACAGATGGCCGAAGAAGTTGGCATCGAATACGGAAAATTAATGGCACAAAATTTGGGTGATAACTCTGAACAACAACGTTCATTGCGCACGGCGTTGCATATGGTTGCCGATGCGCTCACCGCTCACGGTTTCGCGGCCCATGCCGAAAAGCGCAATAACGAATTACGCATTGTCTCTGAGCACTGTCCCTTTGGCGATGCCGTGATGGCCAATCCCGTGATTTGCGCGGTTGATCGCGGAATGATGAAAGGCATGGTGAGCGAACTTTATGGTTCTGATGCCACTGTGACCGGTGAAACGTCCAAACCAATGGGCGATGACGTCTGCATCACTGCGCTTGAAGCGTGACAGTGAATCATTATTTCGATCACGCTTCTCTTTCACCGCTTCGACCCGAAGCTTTACAAGTAGTGCAGCGAGTAAGTAACGATCTTGCGAACACTGAAATGGGCGATCCCAGTCGTATTTATCGACAAGGAATGACCACCCGCGTCGAACTCGAAAATGCTCGCCAAAAAGTGGCTGAAATGCTGCAAGCGAAATCCCGGGAGATCGTTTTCACCAGCGGCGCCAGTGAATCAATTTCGACGGCTACCTGGGGTGCGCTCTACCGAGCCAAAGAAAACAATCAAATTCCGCAAGTCATTCATTCATCGGTTGAACATTCATCGGTACGTCAATCAAGCCATCTCTTTGCCTCTGCTTTAGGAGGCGAAGTATTTGTGATTCCCGTTGATGCGACTGGTCGAATCGATCTCGACGCATTCAAAGCAACATTCAACGAATCGATTTCGCTTGTTCATTTGCAATATGGCAATCACGAAGTGGGCACATTGCAACCAATCGCTGAGGTAGCGGAAATTTGTCAGCAATCAAAAACGCTGCTCCATATCGACGCTACTCACGCCGTCGGCCATATTCCGCTCTCAGTCAATGATCTCGGCGCCGATCTCATTTCTTTTGGTGGATGCGAATTTGGCGCACCCACGTCGGTGGGTGTTTTGTGGATCCGCCAAGGATTGCGGTTGCAACCATTGCTAACCGGCGGCGATCAAGAACGCGCCCGACGAGCCGGCATTGAACCGATCATTTCCGCTATTGCTCTCGGCGAAGTCTGCGCACAACTCAATTACGAAACATTGCAACGACAACAACGCCACTATCGCCAACTCACCGAACGTATTGCCGATCGATTGCAAATAATTGAGGGCGTCGCCGAGTTAGGCGATCCGCAAAAGCGCCTCGATCATCTTCTTTGTTTGGCCATTGCTGATATCGAACCGCAAGCGATTGTGTTAGGACTTGACCAGCGCGGAATTTCTGTTCATTCAGGAAGTTCATGTGCTTCCGAAGGCATCGAACCATCGCCGGTCTTAGAAGCCATGGGTGCCGATGCGCATCGTTCAATGCGAATCTCGGTTGGTTGGACCACAACCGATGAAAACGTTGATGCGTTATGTCAAGCCGTACCCGAGATAATTCACGAATTACGCCAACTGCGTTAGTACATGCGCGCAAATTTTATTTACTTCCGCTTATTGCTACCTTCGCGCCGTGACCATCCACTTAATTCGTCATGCGCATGCGGGTAAGCGCTCCGAATGGGACGATGACGATTCGCTTCGTCCACTGTCTTCCCGTGGTTTTGATCAGGCCAACGGGCTTTGTTCATTGTTGGCGGAAATACCAGTGGGGCGAGTGATTTCGAGTCCGTACTTACGCTGTTTACAGACCGCTCATCCCATTGCTTCCCATCATGGACTCATGGTCGAAGCATCTGATCTTTTTGCTGAAGGTGCCAGCGCGCGCAAAGCCTATGAAGTGCTTTTACAACTCGATGAAGTTGATGGAGTGGCCTGTAGTCATGGCGACATCATTCCGTTGTTATTGCGGTTAGCCGTGGGCGACGGAATGGAAACCGATGGTCCGCTTATCGACCAGAAAGGGTCGCTTTGGACAATTGAAATGAAAAACGGTCGTCCTTGGCGCGGTCGCTATACGCCGCCCTTTGCTTAAGGTTGCGCTTCGACGTCTTTGCGTACGGAATCAACTAAGGAACGCATAAACGGCGGAATGTCGTTGGTGTCAACGACACTTAAGTCAGAACGAGCGGCCGCAAAGTTCCCGCTATTGCGATTCAAAATGGCACGAAACACTCGGGCATCGGGATAGTTCGGATCGATGGCGATTGCTTCGGACAAACCGGCATAGGACTCGGCATCAAGTTTGTTGGCAATTTCCGTTTCCGAATTCACGGCAATCGTGTGGAATACCCATGACCGATAAGTGATTGCTTGCACGTTATTTGGAGAGAGTGAAAGCGCTTCGTTATACGAAGCAATGGCGCGTTCGAATAATTCAATTGCCTTCTGCGGATCACCTTGTTGTAACGCTGTTTGCGCTTGTCCAGTGAATCCTTGAGCCCGCACAATCAAATTAGAACTGTCTTGACGCGCATCACCGGTGAGGCCATCACCGGGTGCGCGGAAACCAGTATTTCGAAAAGCGGCCCAGCCGATACCAAGAGCGACCACTCCGACAATGACCAAAACCGCTGCGGTGCGCTGCCATTTTCGTTTCGGCGCTTCCACCTTTGCTTTCTGTTTTTTCGGCGGACCTAATAATGCTGCCGCCCGCGCCACATACGAATCGCGTAAACGTTGATAGTCGATCTCATCGACATCGCCCGCTTCAAATTCTTTATCGAGATCGGCAATTGAGCGCAGTAAAAATTCGCGCTCCTCGCGACGGGATTCATCTTCGCTACCGGTTTCGCTCGACGTATCGTCTTGATTGGCTGATGCCGCCGGTGATTTCTTTTTCGCTGCCGTCGCTCGTTGTTGCTGCGCTGCGCGACGGGCGCTCGTTCCTCGCGTACTCATCGCGATTGACCCTCTCCATGAGGATCTGCTTCGTACTGCGCAAGCGCTGCTTCCACCGCCGCCCGATCATCATCGGAGGCTTCCAGTTCGGGCTCCCCCGTCCACCGACGAAAGACAATGACTAAGACCGCTATGGCGACGGCAACGGCGATCACCGGCAAGATCCATACCAGTGCATTCACACCCGAGGACGGCGGAATCAAAATGATGTCTTGTCCGTATTTTGCTGCGAAGTACGTGCGAATTTCTTCGTCAGATTGACCTTGCGATACGCGTTCATTTATTTGGCGACGAATTTCTTGCGATGCCGGTGCATTCGATTCGGCTACTGACTCACCAGCACAAGTCGGACATTTCACCGTGCGAGAAATTTCCGCCACTCGATCGGCCGGCGTTGGCGTATACGAAGATCCGAAAAGTGCAACCGAGAGAACGGCAACGACAACGACGAACATCACTAACCATGGCAACCATTTACGTACGGGCGAATTTTTCGCCATCACTTTGTTCATGACGACACCGCCACTGCCATGCCGCCGGCGTTTTCAATGGCCTCATCCAATGCCGCTGCGGTTACTCCACCGGTAAAGCCGGTCACCACTAATCCATTCGGTGCCACTAAGTACGACTCGGGCACGCCCGTAA
>JBEGMF010000007.1:0-10775 GCA_041183205.1 Actinomycetota bacterium
ACGCCGTGTATGAGTGGCACATCTACTGAAGCTCAAATTGCTGCGAAATATCAAAGCGATTTGTCGGCAGTACTTGCTCAAGTGGCACAAGCCAATGTTCCGATAGGTGTTGTCACCGCGCCACCCTCGCTAGCGGCTTCCGGCGATCCGATTGTGCAACCTTCAACATGGGCAATTGGTCAGTTGCCGACTGGTGTGACGCAACGATCGAAAATTTTCAATAACGCCATCATTGCGTCGGTGCAACAAGCCCAAGCGCAAAACATTCCGGTTTCGATTGTTGATGGTTATACGCCGTTCGCTGCACCCGCTACTGACGGTTGGACGAAAGTTCTGCCATGTATGTCGTTTGAGCGGGGTTCTGAATTTTGTCGAAATGGTCTTATTGATGTTCGCAGCGCTGATCTCGTTCACCTTTGTCCGGTGGCCAATCAACTTCCATGTCCGATGTGGTCATCGGGTGGTTGGCGATGGGCGGGGCTCATCACAAACCATGTGAAAGATCGCTTGAGCGGAATGCGCGGGTTCCTTGACGATGTGCAACCCATAACAAATGGAGTGCGGGTAAGTGGTTGGGCATTTGATATGGATGCACCTGGCTCGACCGACATCATTCACGTCTATGCCGGCAATCAAATCATCGGCGGTTTCGGGGCCGGTCGTTCACGCCCAGATATCGGGGCAGCCTTTCCGATTGCCGGTGCAAATCATGGATTTTCGGAGAACCTTTCGTTAGTGCCGGGCACTCATAACGTTTGCGCTTACGCCCTCAACCTTTGGGGTGCGGACCGTGATCAACACTTACCGCTTGGTTGTCGCACCGTCACCGTTGCTCCCGCCAATCCAATCGGATTTCTTGATTCCGTAACTCCAGTTGCGGGCGGCGCGCAGATTGCTGGTTGGTCAATTGATTGGGATGCGCCATTAGCGCCGGTCACGATTCAGGTGTACGCCAACTTTGCACTGGTGGGAACAACAACAGCGTCAACTTCTCGAGTTGATGTGGCCATTGCATTCCCAGGAACCGGCTCATCGCATGGCTACTCACTTCAAGTTTCAATTCCGCCTGGCGTCAATAACGTTTGCACCGTTGCCGTGAATATTGGCTTTGGACGAGATGTGATTTTGGGTTGTCAGCGAGTCACGATTCTTGCGCCACTGGCGCAAACCGAAACAAGCCCGCCGAGTACGACAACCACTGTTCCACCCACCACTTCGACGACATCAACAACAACCACCACAACAACCACTTCAACGACAACAACAACGTCGACAACAACAACCACGGTGGCTGGGAACAACAACTAGCGTCTAGTGGGTGAAGTCTGCCCGTCGATTCATTACCTATCTTGGAAAGTGGACGTTACGAGGCGCAATCGTCGGCATTCTCGCTGGGCTTTCTTCGGCGGCGCTTTTGGCAGCGTTGAAATGGGCGACGCAAACGCGCCTTGATTATCCCTGGCTTTTATGGCTCTTGCCGCTCGGCGGTTTAGCCATCGGCAGTCTCTATCACTATTACGGGAAAAGTTCGCGCCAAGGGAACGTCCTTATCGTTGATGAAATTCATGCGCCCGAAGCATGGATTCCACGTCGTATGGCACCGTTTGTTTTTCTTGGCACTGTTGCGACGCAACTCTTCGGCGGTTCAGCTGGACGTGAAGGTACCGCATTACAAATGTCGGGTTCGTTAACCGATGCAGTTTGTCGCTTCTTAAAAATTGAAAACGAAGATCGACGCATCATGTTGATTACTTCGTTAGCCGGCGGGTTTGGTGCCGTTTTCGGTGTGCCGGCTGCTGGGTTTGTTTTTGCTCTCGAAGTGCAACAAATTGGCAAACTTCGAAAAGTCGCATTGTTTCCATCGGTTATTGCATCCGTGGTTGGTCACTCAATAGTTATTGCGACCGGTATCGAACATGAAATCTTCCCCGACATTGCGCCTTCAGCAATCTCGTTACTTTTGATTGTCAAAGTTGCCCTTGTTGGTGTCCTCTTTGGGTTGACAGCCCGTTTGTTCACCACGCTGACTCATTTCATTGCAAAGCAACTTGGGCAACGTCGAATTCCGGTTCCGTGGCGACCATTTTTGGGTGGCATCGCGATCGTGCTGCTTACCTACGCCGTCGGCAATCGTTCGTGTAACGGGTTGTCGTTACCTCTTATTGCTGAAGCATTTGCCGGAGGAGCGGCGATCGTTGGGGCTGCATTCGCACTAAAACTTCTCTTCACCTCAGTCACACTCGGATCCGGATTCATCGGCGGAGAAGTGACCCCTCTCTTTGTTATTGGTGCCACTTTGGGAATCACCCTCGGTCGCATGCTCAATGTCGATACGCAGATGTTGGCCGGGCTTGGGTTTGTTTCAGTCTTTGCCGGCGCCGCCAATGTTCCGCTTACAGGCATTGTCATGGGGGCTGAACTTTTTGGCATTCGTTCCATATGGCTTTTCGTTCTCACCTGCGGATTGGCGTTTGCCACCTCCGCTCATAATGGGATCTACCAATCCAACCGACTCGACCGAATCAGCACCGATTCAGCCTGATTTGAGGCCCTGTGACCAATCTTCCGAGGGCAAAAATCCCAAGGGGGATAAGGGATCGGCCCAGAAATATTGCAATATTGTGACGGAATTGTTGCGATCCGTAACCACAGCGGCGAGAATTGCCCCGTGGCATTCCGAGATTCGTTCAAAGAATTCGCCTTGCGATTTTTGGTGATAGCAGTGCTGGTCGCAACGCTCGCTGGGGTTTTAGTGCAGCGTGCTGATGCGGTCACCATTGCCGAAAAGCGTGCTGAGGCTGCTCGAGTTTCGGCGCGTCTTGCCGAACTCGATATCGAGATGCAGGCCGTAAATGCGCAGCATGAAGAGGCCACGTACAAACTCAATCAAGCCGAGGCTGCGGCCAACGCAGCCCGGGCGTTACTCGAACAAACCAAAGCCGACTTGGCCAAGCGTCAGTCCGAAGTTCGTGATTACGCCGTGCGCGCCTATGTCGATGGCGGCAGCACTTCCGACACCGATGCATTGCTGAGCGATTCCGCCGAGGATCGCACCCTCACCCGCACCTATCTGCAAACGCTTTCAGGTGATCGCGAAGATCTTGTCGATTCGTTGAATGCTGCTCGTGTCCGCGTGCAGGAAGACGAAAAGCGTCTTGCTGCGGTTGAAGCTGAAGCGCAGGCCGCGAAAGATCAAATTGCCGTTGCCCTAAATGCGGCAAAAGCGAAGCGCAATGAGCAAGCGGCATTAAAGGCGAAAGTTGATGGCGAGTTAGCCCAATTAATTCGTGAAGAAGAAGCGCGTCGACGTGCAGAGGCCGAAGCGGCTCGACGTGCGGCGGCTGGTCGATACAGCGGTGCCATTAACGTCAATGCTCCGGCGGCAAACGGAACCGTCACAAATACCGCTATTCGTGCTGGCTTCACCAAGGTTGGCAGTCCGTATGTTTGGGCGGCTGCGGGACCGAGTGCATTCGACTGTTCTGGATTTACCCAATGGGCGTTCGCGCAGGCTGGCGTTCGTCTTCCTCATTTCAGCGGCGCGCAATATGCAATGACAGCGCGCATTTCGCGATCGCAATTGCAACCAGGTGACCTTGTGTTCTGGGGCGGCGGCGGTTCGTCACACGTTGCGATTTACATTGGCGGTAACCAACTGTTGCATGCCTTTGGTTCCGGTGGTGTAGATGTCACCGCTCTTGATGGTTGGTGGATGCCGCCATCTGGTTACGGCCGTTTAGTCCTGTAACAACTTTTAAATTGATCTAGCGTGACAACGTGGATGTCACGACGGCCCTTTCGTCTTCTTCGCGTTGCGCAGTGAGCGATAGCAACGGCGATTTCAGTTACGCCCAACTTTCTGCGGCCGCAGCGCAAGTAGCGGAACGCCTCAACACTGCAATCAATCCTGCCGATTCACGTCGATCGATTGCGTTGATTGCTGAGCCAGGCTCGCGATGGATAGTTGGTGTTTTCGCCGCATGGGCAGCTGGGTTTCGAATTGTGCCTCTTTTGGCTTCTCACCCCGATGGTGAACTTGCACATCCGTTAACTGATGCTGAGTGCAAGATTGTTTTATGTTGCCGGGCCACTCGACCGCGGGCTGAGCAATTGCAACGACAGCAACTCGTACAAGAAGTTGTTGATATTGATGAAAGTTGGCCGACCGATAAAGCGGACCCGCAGCCACTGGAACTGCATTGCCGTCCCGATGAAGATGCCCTAATTGTGTACACCTCGGGCACTACTGGAAAACCCAAAGGGGTGGTGCACACCTTCGCTTCGCTTAATGCCCAAATCACCGGCATGGTGACGATGTGGAAATGGAGTGCCGACGACGTCATCGTTTCGTCGCTACCGCTTCATCATGTGCACGGCATTGTGAATGCAACGCTTACGTCTCTGACTGTGGGCGCGCAGATTCGTGTTCTTTTTCCGTTTTCGGCCGACAAAACATGGGAGCAATTCGCCGGTGGCGACATCACCTTGTTCATGGCGGTTCCGACTATGTATACGAAACTGATCGATGCATGGGAACAGCAAAGTGATGATGTGCGTGCCCGTTGGTCACAAGGCGCAGCCAACTTGCGGCTCATGATTTCGGGCTCGGCGGCACTCCCTATTTCGACGTTAGAAAAATGGGAGTCAATTACTGGTCACGTTTTATTAGAGCGCTATGGCATGACCGAAATTGGAATGGCGCTCGGAAATACGTTGGAAAAACGTGTGCCTGGGCATGTGGGGATGCCTTTTCCGGGAGTTGAAGTTTCCATAAGTTCCGAAGGCGAACTCTTGGTGAAAAGCGCGCAAGTTTTTGATCGCTATTTGAATCGGCCCGATGCCACAAGTGATTCGTTTCGCGATGGCTGGTTTTGTACGGGTGATATCGCCGAACAAACACCTGATGGTTTCAAACTTTTGGGTCGCGCATCGGTTGACATCATCAAAACCGGCGGCGAGAAAGTTTCGGCTTTGGAAATCGAAGAAGTCTTTCGTCAACACCCAGCAGTGACTGATTGTGCTGTGGTCGGGCTTCCTGATGATGAATGGGGCCAGCGCGTCGCCATGGCCTACACCGGTGAAGAAATCGATGTCGACGAATTACGCACTTGGGGTAAAGGGCAATTGGCCGTGGCCAAAGTGCCGACGGTTATTGCCTATTGCGCCGAGTTGCCACGTAACCCGATGGGGAAAGTCGTTAAGCCATCGGTAGTTGACATGTTGAAGTAATTGCGTGCTAGGAAACACTGCAGAAAATACGTGGGGGACCAAATGATTGAAATCACTGATCAGGATCGCATTCGCACGATTACGTTGTCGCGACCAGATGCATTGAATGCCTTTAACGAAGCTCTCTATGACGCAACCACCGAAGCGCTTTTAGCGGCCGCCGACGATAACAGTGTTGCGGTCGTGGTTATCACGGGCACCGGCCGTGCATTTAGTGCTGGAACCGACGTTGTCGAGATGGCCCAGCGCACTACCGATCCGAATTTTCAAAATGGTCGCTACGGATTTCCCGGATTAATTGATGCCCTCGTTGATTTTCCTAAACCACTCATTTGTGCCGTAAACGGAATGGCTTTAGGAATCGGTGCCACGATGTTGGCGCTTTCTGATTTGGTTTTCATGTCAACTGATGCACGCGCTCGTTGTCCATTTACTGCGTTAGCCGTTGCTCCAGAAGCCGCCAGTAGTTACACGTTCCCGATGTTGCTTGGTCGTCACAATGCAACGTGGGCGTTAATGAGTTCCGAATGGTTAAGCGCTGAACAATGTCAACAAATGGGTTTGGCGTGGAAAGTTTGTGCACCCGATGAATTGATGGAAACGACATACGCCCATGCGCGAGTGCTTTCAGCAAAATCAATTTCGTCGTTGAAAGAATGTAAGCGCACGATCATGGCTTCTATTCGTCCGCAAATTGAACAAGCGCGCCAACGAGAAAACGAAGCGTTTGCTTATCTCATGGGTCGACCCGCCAATTTGGAAGCGTTCGCCGCCTTGGCCGAGCGACGTGACCCTGATTTCGGCCCAATTGATATGGCGGATCCCGATTTAGGGGCCTAAACGCCCGAATCCACGCGATTCTTTCCTAATTCTCACCTAAGGCCGGAAAACTCCTTACGTACGGGGCGCAATCTAATTGCAACCCCAACAACTCCTCTCGGAGCGAACAAGGAGAAATCCATGAGCACCAACAACGAAGAAAAGAAATCATCCGCTAAGAAGTTTGTCGCCCTCGGTTTAGGCGTCGGCTTAACCGCCGGAACCCTCGGAGGGTTAATTGCCCTTCCGTCACTTTCGGGCGCGCAAACGTCAACTGATTCAACGGCAACTGCACCGGCTGATCGCCCTGATCCCGGCGCACGTTTCGATGAAGCATTGAAGCCGCTCGTTGATAACGGCACCATCACGCAAGAACAGGCTGATGCGGTGAAGCAAGCATTGAAGGATTCTCGTGGCAAGGGTGGCCCGCGCGGAATGCAACTCGATGCAGTTGCTCAAGCACTTGGTTTGTCGGCCGATGAACTGCATACGAAACTCGAAGGCGGTTCAACCATTGCTCAAGTTGCACAAGAACAAAATGTTGATGTGCAAGTTGTTATCGACGCCATGGTTGCCGGTATGAACAATCGCACTGATGAGGCATTAGCGAACGGAAAAATTGATCAAACTAAGGCTGATCAGTTGAAGGCCAATGCCACGCAACGCGCCACCGATATGGTCAACGGTGTACGCCCCGAGCGTCCCGCCGGTGGCCGTGGCGGACACGGTCAGCATGCCGATTCCAACTCAACCACTCCTGGTGCGTAAAGCCCCCCGCTAGGAAATGAAAAAGGACCCGGATATTCCGGGTCCTTTTTTGTTGAGGCGGCGAGCGGAATCGAACCGCTGTACAAGGCTTTGCAGGCCTCTGCCTAACCACTCGGCCACGCCGCCAGTTGAACGACAGACACTAGTCGCCGCAAGGCAAAATTTCGAAGCCGCTACTTCGCAAGCGGCACATAGCCATCGAGCGAAGCCAAGCGCAGCCCCTTGGCGCCGGCCGTCCACCACAGGGCGATGATGTTGTCGTAAAGGTCGTTCTTGAAATGAGTGAGGACGATATCGCCGGCCCGCAATCCATTCGGTGAGGAATATTGGATCTGCCCATCGCTAATGGTTGCCGTCCATTGGAAGATCGCATTCATTCCGCAATTCGCCGCTGCATTGCGCGTTGTCTCGTTTAGCGCTCCATACGGTGCGCGAAAGAAATGTCCCGGGACAAAGACATATTCGCCAATGACATTACGCATACCGCAAATTTGATCTCGTTGTTGCGCTGCGCCAATGCGCGTCAGCCACGGGTGTGAACGAGTATGTGAATTGATTGATCCGCCGAATGCAGTTATTCGTTTGAAATAGTCCGGATCAGCGCGCATCGGACCTTCGTTAACGAACGCGGTCACCGGAATTTGAAATTTTTCGACTAGTTCCAAAACGCGCGGGTCGCGAATATGACCATCGTCGATAGTGAGGAATACCACTGGATCAACGGTGTCGATACGACTGATCACCGGCAACGGTGCGCCAGTGCCAAGTGGAGCAACGAGCCCGGGAGGCATGTAGGGAGGGATGGTCGTCGTAGTGGTAGTGGAACTTGTGGTTGTTGTTGGCGCAACCGTGGTCGTTGTGGATTCGACCGACGAGGGCGGGCTCGAAACCGCCGAACCATGTTCTTGGCCCCGCAAGAGGAAAAATGCCCCCGCCGCAATGACGCCGAACGCGGCAACGACAAAGGTCAATTTCATGAGTTGCCGAAATCCACGGAGCCACCGCATATGTAAGACAGCGTAGGGGACTGCTAGGGTCTCAGGGCTGCAGGGACCCGTAGCTCAGTTGGCTAGAGCGCTTCCTCGACACGGAAGAGGTCGCTGGTTCGAGTCCAGTCGGGTCCACTCCTGCAACAGATCGCAACTGTTGCAGTGCTTAAAGGGGGCTTGTGGTGATTACGCCATTCGATGATTTTCCGATCCATCAGACAGGCGATCCAATCGCACAGCCTGTGAGTGCCGATCCAAATCATTACGACCGCTATTTCTTTAATGGCTTTGCTACCGACGGTTCATTCATGATCGGCGGCGCCATGGGTCACTATCCAACTCGTGGTGTCATCGACGCGGCGTTCTCATTCGTTATCGACGATGTCGAGCACTCTGTTTTTGCTTCCGGCATGATGCCGGTCGGGCGTGAAACGGAAATTGGTCCGTTTCATTTAACGGTTGAGGAACCACTCCGCACCATTCGTTTCAAGGTCGATAAAAACGAACATGGGCTCAGTTGCGATTTAGTTTTCCGTGCTCGCACCGCAGCTATTGAAGAACCAAAACAAACGATTGTGCGTAACAACGTAAAAATTATGGATTACACCCGTCTCACCCAATGGGGAACATGGGAGGGCACGGTCACCGTTGGTGATCGAGTGGTTGAAGTGAAAGCAGATTCAACCTATGGCGTGCGCGATCGTTCATGGGGTGTGCGTGGTGTCGGTGTACAAGCGCCCACGAATTTCCCGCCCGGATTAACGCAAGTGTTTTGGTTGTGGGCGCCGTTGCATTTCGACGATATGTGCACGCACTTAGCCATGTTCGAACGTGAAGACGGAACGCGTTGGATGGAATCGGCGTTAGTGGTTCCCGTTTTAGATTCACCGTCGGCGCCAACTTGGGGCGAAAGCGTGCCAGAACCAGAAGAAGTCGGAAACATTGTGTACGACATCAAATGGCAAAAAGGTCGTCGCGAAATGGATACCGCAGCGCTTGAGTTCACTCGCCATAACGGTGAAGTAAATCGAGTCGAATTTGAGCGGCTTTACACCTTCCGTATGCGGGGAATTGGCTATATGCACCCCCATTGGTCGCACGGTTCTATCCACGGGCATCTCGAAGTCGGCGGAGAATCAATTCCGTTGAGCGAATTCAATCCTCAAGACCCGTCCTGTATTCACATTCAGACGCTGTGCAAAGTGAAGATGGGAAATCGTGAAGGTATCGGCGTTCTAGAACAACTTGCCTTCGGTCCGCATCAACCCACTGGATTAACGGGCATCATCGACGGCTACGCCGGCTGAGGTGCCGGCCGCACCGTTACCGGAATGCCGTTAAGTACGGCATTACCAGAGAGCGGATCGATCAAATCGGGATCGGTCAACACATTTGAATTCACGCCGGGTCGTTGTTGCGCGTTCGCAAGTCGAGTTCCCGAAAGGTCGTGACCCCAACCATGCGGCAGGCTGACGACCCCACGAGTGACTTCATCGGTGATTTCAAGTTCCGCCACCACTGAACCGACTCGCGATGTCACCTCTACAAATGAAGTGTTGTCAACGCCGTTTGATTGAGCATCGTCAGGATGCATTTGCAATGTGCATCGGAATTGACCCTTGGTGAGCACGTTGATGTTGTGCATCCACGAATTATTCGATCGCAAATGTCGCCGGCCGATTAATACCAAATCATGGGAAAGAAATTCGTCGGATGCTTGTTGCAATGCCGCGCAATCGGCTTTTAGGTGATCGTTGAATAATTCGATGGTGCCTGATTGTGTGCGTAACGCTTTCGGCAGCCGAGGTTGAAGGGCTCCTAAATCAACACCATGCGGATTGGCTTCTAAAACATCAAGCGAAAGGCCATCGGGCTTGGCTCCAAACCAATCGCCGTACGCACCGGTGCGGATCATCACATCAATTATGTGATCGACCGTGTTGCGATCGGGATTGCTTTGCAGGATCTGCAAAATTTCATCGAGGCTGGATTGTGCCAGAGGCGAATCAGGCGCACCTATCGCTGCTTGTATTGCCCCATGTAGCAGAAGGTCGGCGAACTCTTGGTGCCGTTCATGGGATTCGCCAGAAAAAATCATCGCTAAGCGACAAAGAATTTCGTGTTCTTGTGGGCCGCTGGCAGGGAACAACGCCGGTGACCATTCGGCGTAATTGCGCACGGCTAAAGAGAAAAACGCCATGTGGTAGTCGCTGCGTTCTAACGCCGAAGGTGGCGGCAAAATCACATCGGCATAACGAGTGGTTTCGTTTAAGTACGGATCAACACTCACCATGAAGTCAAGACCAGCGAACGCTTTTTGTAACTGTTCTGAATGAGGCGTCGACAAGATGGGATTTCCAGCGACAGTGAGGAAAGCGCGAATTTGTCCTTCACCGGGTTGCAAGATTTCATCGGCGAGAGTGGCGACGGGAAATTCACCCCGCACTTCGGGATAGCCCTTCACGCGACTTGTGCGCCGTCCAATAGTGAAACCGCGTCCTTTCCCTGAACCTCGTCCCGATTCATGTGCCGCCAGCGGAAACATTGCACCGCCAGTGGTGTCGAGATTTCCGGTGACGATATTGAGAGCATCAACTGCCCACGAGGCCAATGTGCCGAAGCGAACGGTATGCGTACCGATACGGCCGTAGGCCACGGCGGTGTCGCTGGCGGCGAACTCTTTTGCGATGCGCTCAATGGTGTTGGCATCAATTCCGCAAACGGCGGCGGCCATTGCCGGCGTGAACGGTTGCACCGCCGCTTTCACTTCATCGAGACCGGAAAGGGTCGAATGAATATGCGTTGTGCGACCGAGGCCATCACGTAACACGACATGCAATAAAGCGAGAAGGAAGTAGGCATCGGTTCCTGGTCGAATAGGAAGCCATTCATCTGAATGTTGCGCGGTTTTTGTATTGCGAGGATCAACCGTCACAATTTTTCCGCCACGTTGTTGAATGCGTTCCATAC
>JBEGMF010000008.1:0-11031 GCA_041183205.1 Actinomycetota bacterium
ATCGCCACGGTTGACGAAGATGCAGACCATGCCGAATCGCCGGCGGCATTCACCGCTGCGACTTGGAACACCACGCGATCGCCATTAGTGAAACCGGGAACCGATGCCGATGTTGATGTAGAACCAGTGGCAATAGGTGTCGACCATGTTGTTCCGTTATCTAATGAGCGACGCACTTTGTATTCGGTAATGGCGCTGCGACCATTTGCAACTGGCGCTGTCCATGACAATGTCGCCGATGTTGATACCGCCACACCCGCAACACCAGTGGGACTATCGGGCACGGTAGCGATTTGCACTGACGTCGACTTGGCCGACTCCGGCGAACTACCCGCCGAATTCTTGGCGATCACCGTGAACGTAAACGTTCCATCAAGCGAAAGTCCGGTGATCTGACATGAACCACCAAGTTCGTTCGCCGGTGAAGCTGACTGCGATGCTGCGATGGAACAGGTTTTGCCGGCGACAGGATTATTCGATGAGTCGAAGGTTTTCACTTCAAATGAAGTGAGATCTAAAAAGCCGTTGTTGCTGTGGCGAATCACAGTTGACGGTGGCGTCACTGTCACTGTTACTGCTCCACCCGTCGGAGACACCGCGCCCAATGCTGCAGTGGGAGCAGCCGCGGCTGCGGGTACACCCGCGCCAATAATTACGGTCGACGAAGAATCCGACCAATTGGAATCGCCAGCAGCATTCACCGCCGCAACCTGGAAGAGCACCCGATCGCCGCCAGTGAGACCGGAAATGGTTGCCGACGTTGTCGTTGAACCAGTATCGGTTGCTGTTGACCATGTTGTTCCGTTATCGAATGAACGACGCGTCTTGTAACTGGTAATGGCGCTGCGACCATCTGAAGTTGGCGTCGTCCATGACAATGTTGCCGATGTTGATGCTGCAACACCTGCAACACCTGTGGGGCGTTCGGGAACAGTGGCAATCCGCACTGGCGTCGATTTGGCCGATTCCGGAGAACGACCGGCCGAGTTCACCACAACAACGGTGAACGTAAACGATTCATCGTGCGCCAGTCCCGAGATAAGACACATTCCGCCTTGTTCGGTGCTGGGTGAACCTGCCTGCGTGGCCGTAATTGAACAGGTCTTGCCCGCAACTTCATTATTAGAAGAGTCGAACGTTTTCACTTCGTAGGAAGTGAGATCCAACAGACCATTACTACTGTGACGAATCGTTGTTGATGGTGGTGTCACCGACACTGTCACTGATCCACCAGTTAATGAAACTGCACCAAGCGCAACTGTGGGAGCAGCGGCGGCATTTGCAACTTGACCTACTGGTGCCGGAATCGTTGTGGTAGTTGAGGTCGTAGATGTTGTCGTGGTGGATGTCGTTGTTGATGTCGTAGTCGACGTTGTTGTCGACGTTGTTGTCGTAGACGATGTCGTCGTCGGTGCAGGAAGAGTTGTTGTCGTGGTAGATGTCGTTGTCGGCACCTGGGTTGTGGTTGTACCAGTCGGCGAGATCGGTTGGGGCGTCAAGTTATTGTTCGGATCGCCAATCGGAGTTGGTGCAACCGGAGCGATAGGAGTTTCTGGTGCACTCGGATTTTCGGGCGTGTTGGCACCCTTCGGAGCCGTTCGGTTTCGAGCGGCGGCGACGACCGTGGTTGTTGTGGTTGATGTTGTCGAAGAAGTTGTTGTTGTACTGGCGTTGGAATCGTCAGAATTTTCATCGTCAGAGTTCTCCGAATTTTTTCCATTCGAAGAATTTGAATTCTTGTTGGAATCTTTTTTCGACTTCGATTCACTCGTTTTTTCTTGATTATCGGTGAACGCCGAATACAACGGAACGATAACGATGCGAGACGAGAGTATGGCAAGCACAATGAGAAGCGCTATGAGAAGTTGCCACTTCACTGACAGTTTAAAAAAATTTTTGAATCTCGATATCAACTTCTTTCCACCCCCGAAGTCAATGACCGAAGTCGTTTGAAAACTGCGCGGTTGTTTCTGAAAAGATGTTAATAAAATTAACAAGTCACGTCACCGGTCGCCGATGTCGAAAAAAATTCAACGCACCATTCACTTCGTCCTAACAAGAAAAGGCGATTTAGGTGAACTCTGTAAAGGAGATTCCGAGTCAGTTATGTCCACGGCGCAACTGTGAAACGTCTTAGCGAAAAACATGACAATCTTTTGGTGTGGCCGTTATTGATGTTCCCGGATTTATTGCCGATCTGAAAGACCACGCGGTCGATCACGCCTTCCATATTCACGATGAACGCCACTTCGTTGAAACATATTCAATGCGTCAACTCTGGGAAGTTGACTTACATCCCGAAGAAGCATGCGGTGGACCTCTCGATCTCCACCTTTCACTTGAGGTTGATCCCCGTGTCATGCTCGGTTTTGAAGATCGCATGCTCGATTACATCGAAGGCACCGAACCGGCCACTGGCTTTTCTTTTCCGTTGGTCTTCACTTGGACGCTTCCGCCACTTAAGAAGTCACCCGACCTTTTGGTGTTGGCAACTGAAATCGCCGGATTGGGAAGTACCGATTTACCGATTGAAGTTTCCGCCATCGATTCCTATGCAACAGTCACCGATGCACCCGAACGCTCGTTGACAATTGTTTCTCGTCTTGATGTTGGACTCGATCGCATTTTCTTAGGACAAGAGGCGTTATGCGATGTGCTCGACACTTGCCATAACGTGAGCATCTGGCTGTTACGCAACGCGGAAACATGGTTGGACCGTTAACGTTCGTGCCCGCACGGCAACATGAGCAATTTCGCGATGTGATTGCCGAATTGCAATTCGCCGAATGGACCGACATCTATCCGCAATGGACTCTCGACGATGCACGCGCTGAATTAGTGCAGCCTGCGGGTGAAAACGGAATCCCCTGCTCCTGGTTTGCCGTTCGCGACAACAACGTTGTTGGTGCCGTGATGTTGGTGCCCGACGGCGAAGTTGAAAACGACGAAATCGAAGGGCCGTGGGTGGCGGGATTAGTCGTCATCGAATCGATGCGTCATCAAGGCATTGGCCGCGCACTTATGGAGTTTGTCGAAGCACAGGCCCAACAACTGCAACTCCCCCGCTTGCGTTTAGTGACGCCAAAAAGCGCAGGTTGGTACGAATCGATGGGTTGGGTGCGGGAATTTGAAGTGACACTCGCCGGCGAGCATTGCAGCGTCTTAATGAATCCCCGAGTAGGAACGCCGCCCCATAATTCAATTCCCTCATAAGCGCGTCAACTTGGACTATCAATATGGCCATGATTGTTGCCCTCACGCTTGCTGCCTTCGCCATTTTCACCATTGCCATGGTGGTGTTGGCGGCGCAATTGCGTATGTGGATCACATTGGCGTTGGCGGCCGTCGGTGGCGTGGGCGTCGCTCTTTTTGTATGGGGTGTGAAAAGCGCCGTCGATAACTCCAATGCCACGGGAACAACTGCATTAGAGACCTATCAGTTAGCCGGTGGTGTTATCGGTGGCATCTGCGCAATTGCCGCGTTGCTCGTGATGTTTTTCTCGACTCGTCGTTCACGCAAGCGCAATCAACTCGCAGTTTCCACTCCAGAGTCTCAAACTGAAGCATCAGCCAGCGTCAGTTCATAAAGGAACTGATAGCCAAACATCGTGGGCCAAACTCGCACGGCCCCACGATCAATGACGGAAGCCAATTTCGCCGCTGCGTTTTTCAATGCCGAGCCGCTCACTAACAATTCAAATGGTGTGCCGACGGGTTGGCGTTGCACAATGACGAACCCTTGATCAGCAAAAAGTTTTTCGATCGTTTTGCGCGTGAAAAAACGAACATGACCACGATCCAAAATTCCGCGCTCGTCATAATCGAAACGTCCGCTCACCACTTTGAGGCGCGGATACCAATGGGCAAAATTCGGAACGCTGACAAATACTTTCGCGCCGGGCGCTAAAAAGGCACGGGTTTGTGTGAGCAACTGTTCTGGTTGTACGACATGTTCCAACACATCAGCCAACACCACAACATCAAACGGTTCGCTATGCGGCAATTGAATTGGTGCATTGGCGTCGTATCGATAGAACTCGTCTAAACGTTCTTTGGCCGCAACATGATCGACGATGTCGATTCCGGTGACATGAAAGCCAAGATCTCGAACTTGCGCACCAAAGGCACCGTCGGAACAACCGATATCAAGAACGCGACCACCAGGTTTGGCTTGGCTGCGAAACCACGAAAGCAATTGGCCGTGAGAGGAATAGCGGGAATGCTTGACCGCGTAAGCCTCTTCCGTTCCCCCGAATGTCGCGCCAGTCACGAAGCCAGCGTAGTTGCGCCGCCGGTGCGCACCGATGGCCTGAGCACGAAGTGGGGCGGGTGGGGATCGAACCCACGACCAAGGGATTATGAGTCCCGCGCTCTAACCACTGAGCTACCGCCCCGTGGAGCGTGGCTCCGGGGGTGGGGCTCGAACCCACGACCCACTGATTAACAGTCAGTTGCTCTGCCAACTGAGCTACCCCGGAAAGTGAAATGGGGACATTAGCAGCGGCAACTCGTGTTTCCGCCAATCCGCCCTTCTGCGCTATGCGGAGGGCGATTCGCCGCGGATATCAGCGATGATTTCTTCTTCAGTGAGATCGAAGTCGGGATTGAACTCAAGTCCGGGTTCCCAGGTGGCTTCGGGTTGGCGACGCCTTGCCGCCACTACAAATCCCACTGCTCCCGCCACCATGGCGACCGCTGCGCCCAGCACAATTTTCATTGATCACCTTCGAAATACGCCCGCAGTTTTTGATTGCGCTGCGGGTTTCTCAATTTATTTAAGGTGCGCGTTTCGATTTGGCGAATGCGCTCGCGGGTGACGCCGAATTCACGGCCTAACTCTTCAAGGGTTCGGGGCTGGCCATCGTCTAAACCGAATCGCAGACGCAGTAGATCTCGTTCGCGTGGATCGAGGCCTTCGAGTGCTTCGTCGATCGTGTCATGCAACATCATGCGAGCGGCCGCGTCTTGGGGCGCTTGAAACGATTGATCTTCGATGAAATCGGAAAGGCTGGCGTCTTCATCTTCACCAACGGGTGAATCTAACGACAACGGGTCTTGTGCGATATGCATGATCTCGCGCACTTTTTCCACCGACAGACCACAACGTTGCGCCAGTTCCGCTTCGGTTGGTTCACGTCGCAACTCTTGCATCATGTCGCGGCGAAAACGCATAACACGATTGACCGTTTCCATCATGTGCGTGGGAATGCGAATGGTGCGTGCTTGCGATGCCATGGCGCGCGTAATTGCTTGTCGAATCCACCAAGTGGCATACGTTGAAAACTTGAAACCCTTTGTCCAATCAAACTTTTCGACCGCGCGCATCAATCCCATATTTCCTTCTTGGATTAAATCCAGAAGTTGCATGGGGCCGCCGGTATAACGCTTGGCGATTGACACCACTAAACGAAGATTGGCTTGGGTGAGTTGGGCTTTGGCGTCTTCGCCTTTACGCGCCGCGCGTTCAAGGCGTAAACGTTCCGCTGGATCCATATTTTCGATGGTGCCATCAGCAGAGCGATCGGCTAATTCTTCTGATGCTTGCGCGCCTTGTTCGATTTGTTTGGCTAACACCACTTCTTCTTCGGCGGTGAGCAGTGGAACACGGCCAATCTCTCGCATATACATGCGCACGGGATCGGAACCGCTGTCGTTGCGCGTTTCAGTCATCGTAGGCACTCTCCTCTTCGGAAAGCGCAACGGCTTGATCGGTTTCAGTTTCAGTCAGCCAAGCCAACAAATCGAACAACGCTTCGGTATCGGTTTCGAATTCGCTTTCTTGTTCGCGCAAATCCATGATGCGCAAATTCAACCAAGCGATGGCCTCACTTACGGCAAACGGATCTTCGGCAACACGGGCTTCAGCGCGTAAGGCTTGTAAGGCGGCGCTCGCTGCATCATCGACTAAACGAAACATCACGCTGGTCACATCGGTTTGCGGTTCTTCTACGGCGAGTCGTTGTAAAAGTTCACTGGCGATGGGATCGTCATTGGCCGCAAGTTGAACAGCATCGGCAACCGTGGGCGAAAGACGCAATGCCCGATAGGCCGTGGCGGTAATGACATCAGCAAAAAGCACCTCATCAAGCATTTCGATGATCGCCTCGCGGTCCCAAATGAGATGGCGCAATGCCTCGGTGGCGGCAGTATCACGCAATAACACTGCCGGCGGTTTACGCGTTGGTTGCGTATTCTTCTGCGTTGCCTTCACCGGCTTGGTCTTAATAGAACGCAATTGGTCTGGATCTAGGCGCAATCGAGCCGCTACTTCCAAAAGATATTGATCACGCACCAATTCACTGGGATGCTCCCCCACTACCGCCATGGCTTGTTCGGCCACACGGGCTCGCTGTTCGGGAGTAGTTAATTGTGCGCCGTCAATAACTCGATCGAGACGGAACTTCAAAAACGGTTTTGCATTCGCCACCGCGTTCCGTAATCCCTCAGGATCGGTCTGGGCTAGTTCTGCGGGGTCAATACCTTGTGGAAAGACGGCAACTGCCACATCAATCTCGTACGTCTTTTCCCATTCATAGACGCGGGCCGCAGCGTTTTGTCCGGCGGTGTCGGCATCAAACGCCAACACAATGCGCGGCGCGAAACTACGTAACAACTTCACATGCTCTTCGGTTAACGCCGTTCCGCAAGTTGCAACCGCACGCGGTAGGTCGGCTTTGAAGAAACCAATAACATCGGTGTAGCCCTCGCAGATAATTGCTTCATTGGCTTTCACAATGTCGGACTTTGCTAAATCAATGCCGTAGAGAACACGTGACTTGTTATAAATCGGATTATCCGTCGAGTTCTTATATTTCGCACCATCGGCACCCGGCATGATGCGACCGCCAAAACCAACCACGGCACCGGCAGGATCATGAATGGGAAACATGATTCGGCCGCGGAACGCATCGGTTTGTCGACCGCGATTGTTCAGATACCCCAGGCCCGATTCACTCCAAACATCATTCGGAAGTTTGAGTGCCCGCGCGAGTTCATCCCAACCTTCAGGCGCCCAACCAATTCCAAACTTGCGCACGTCGTCGCCATCTAAACCACGACTGCGTAAATAGGCGCGCGCCGCTTTGGCATCGGGAGAGGAAAGTAAACGCTCGTGATACCAAGCCGCCGCTTTCGCCACTGCATCTAACAAAACGGTGCGACGTTTACGACCCTCGTTTTGCGTGGTGTCGGTGTAGTGGAGCGTGACACCCGATTTCGACGCCAAGCGCTCGACAGCGGCGACAAAATCGAGATGTTCAATTTCGCGCACGAAGGTGATCACATCACCCTTGGCGCCACAGCCAAAGCAGTAATACAACTTCTCTTCAGCGTTAACGGAAAACGATCCGCTTTTTTCCGAATGGAATGGGCAGAGGCCTTGCCAACGACGGCCGACGCGTTTCAACTGCACGTGCTCGGAAATGACCGCCACAATGTCGGTGGCGTTTCGTACTGCAGCTATATCGTCGTCTTGGATACCCACGCCAACCCTCCGCTTTGGACGGTAGCAGCGTTAGAACTCAGACCAAACGGGCAGAGAGGTAATTGGCCAACTCTGCGATGGAGACTCGGTCCTGCTGCATCGAATCTCGCTCACGGACGGTCACAGCGTTGTCTTCCAACGAGTCGAAATCGATGGTGACGCAATAGGGCGTGCCCAATTCGTCCTGACGGCGATAGCGACGGCCGATGGCTTGGGTTTCGTCGTAATCACACATGAAATGTGGTTGAAGCATTGCTAACACTTCACGCGACAACGGTGTGAGTTCGTCCTTCTTCGAAAGTGGCAACACGGCGACTTTGTAGGGAGCAAGACGAGGATGCAATCGCAACACCACGCGCACTTCACCATTTACTTCTTCTTCGTCATAGGCCGCGAGCAAAAAGGCCATCATCGTGCGAGTAGCACCTGCGGCTGGTTCGATGACATGCGGACGGTAACGCTCATTGGTTGCTTGATCGAAGTATTCGAGTTTTTCGCCAGAGTGAGTTGCATGTTGTGTGAGGTCGTAATCGCCACGGTTGGCGATTCCTTCTAATTCACCCCAACCCCACGGGAACAAAAATTCAACATCTGACGTGCCCGATGAATAGTGACTCAACTCGTCGGGATCATGCGGACGCATACGCAACTTCGATTCGGGAATTCCTAAATCGATGTACCACTGGTAACGCTCTTGACACCAGTACTCATACCATTGCGCGGCTTCAGCCGGCGGAACAAAGAATTCGAGTTCCATTTGTTCAAATTCACGGGTGCGGAACACAAAGTTGCCCGGCGTAATTTCGTTGCGGAACGACTTACCGATTTGCGCAATACCAAACGGCGGTTTCTTGCGGCTGGTTTGCAACACATTGGCAAAGTTCACAAACATGCCTTGCGCGGTTTCGGGACGCAGGTACGCAACTGCGGCGTCGCTTTCCACTGGGCCGGCATGCGTTTTGAACATCAAGTTGAACTGACGCGCTTCGGTGAACGTCTCTTTGCCGCCGCATTTCGGACAGGTTGTTGGATCTTCTAATTGATCTTCGCGAAAACGTTCACGACATTGACGACAGTCAACCAATGGGTCGGTGAAGTTCTTTAAATGTCCGGAGGCTTCCCAAATGGCCGGCGGCGAAAGAATGGCCGCGTCTAGACCAACGACATCGGTGCGCATCTGCACCATCGAACGCCACCATGCATCCTTTACGTTGCGCAGGAGTTGCACACCGATGGGGCCGTAATCGTACGTAGAACGAAAACCGCCATAGATTTCCGCCGATGGGAAAACGAACCCTCGACGCTTCGAGAGGTTCACTACTTTTTCCATCAAGGTCGGATCGTTAGGTACAGATGACTCGGCGGGCATGGCCGCAAAGACTACTGGCCCGCAGGCGGTGTTATTTCAACTACACCTTTTGCGATGAGTTCGTTGATCGTTGCTTCGTCCCGACCAAGTAGATCACGGCAGATTTCGACGCTGTGTTCCCCTAGCCACGGTGCTGGATTTTCAATCGGATCAGCCATTCCCGTTGCGAAAAACGCTTGGCCTTCCATAACAAACTTGCCCGTGCCGGGCTGATCGATTTCTACGGGGAACTTTCGCTCAACGAAATGCGGCAGAGCCATCATGTCGGGCGATGTCACCATCGCACCCGCAGGAACACCGGCCTTTTGCAACTCATCAGCAATCGCAAAACGATTGCGCGTGATCGTCCACGCACCGATGATTTCATCGAGTTCGCTTTGCGCAGCACGTCGCTTCGCAAACGTGTCATAACGAGCATCGTTGGCTAATTCCGGCTGGCCGATCACCTGACAAAGTGCTTGCCAATCGTTGTCATCACGACAAGTAATCGACACCCACATTTCACCGTTTTCGTTTTCCGGTGCGCAGCGATACATCGCTCCGGGGGCCGCTTGTTCAGTATGAATACCCATCGGTCGCACCGAACCCGGCTCGACCGATTCGGCGGCCAGTAGATCGGCAATCGCGCCAACAACAGCCTCGCATTGCGCGATTTCAACATGACCGCCCTGCACCACACCACGACGACGTCCAATCAAAGTGGCGAGCGCACCACTTGCCGAAAGTCGTCCAACGAAATGGTCAGGGAAAATTGAAGCTGTTCCCGCAGGATCATCTTCGTTCTCATATGACCACAGCCATGAGAGACCGCCAGGTGCTTGTGTGCTTGGTCCATAACCACGCCAATGAGCCCACGCGCCCCGTGAACCCATCAACTGGCTTGCCACCATCACAATGTTGGGATTCGCCGCCGAGAGATTTGCATAACCAATTCCAAGCGCATCCATGGCGCCGGTGGTGACGTTTTCAATGACAACGTCAGAATTTTTGGCTAAGTCGTAAAGCAGTTCTTTGCCTTCGTCGAACTTTGCATTTACACCGAGCGCGCGCTTGGAGCGGCTTGATGACGCAAATGACGGACCCATTTCGCTTCCGGTTACGACGCGAATGAAGTCGTAATGCGAACGGCTTTCAATCTTGATGACATCGGCACCGTATTCAGCAAAAAGTCGACCGGCTTCAACACCAACGGCGCCCTGACCAAAGTCCATAACGCGCAATCCGACAAGCGGAAGAGAAGGTGCCGGAGTGGCGTTACCACTGCGCTTTTCACCCAAGTTGGAAAACACATAATCGTTATGTTCACCAATAGCCGGCGGGCCTGAACGTGGACCCACTCGTTCGCCATTGAATTCGAAATAACCCGAGGGCAACTTGGCCGTTACACCGGGTGCAACTTCAACATCCATGAACGTGCCGCGCGAATCAAAATGTTCATTCTTTAGCGCACGTTTTGCCTCATACACCGGCGTACACACAATGCCGCGGTTTTGCGCGTCACGCGAAACTTCTTCCACCGTCATATCAGCAAAGAGTTCTTCATACAGCGGGTTCAATACCGCTTCCGCAATTGCTAAACGACCAGGGAACGAATCGTATTCTTCGTCCTGCAAATATTCGGGCTCGCCCAACCAAGCGCGCATTTCACGCCATTGCATCGGGCTCAACACGATGAGTCGCACAAAGCCATCACGACATTTGAAAATCGGATACACCGGACCCGAGCCCATACGCATTTCAGGAAAGTCCATACCGGCAGCGACGCGTGCGGTGTAGTTCGGTAACGACCAGTCGGCGGTTTGCGCCAGCGATTCATTCAGCGACACATCAACTAATTGGCCGGCGCCAGTTTCTTCCTTTTGGAACAACGCACATAACACAGCCCATGTTGCAACTGATGCAGCGACATCATTTGAAAATTGGCTTGGTGCCGGAATGGGTTCGCGATCCAACACACCGGCTTTAAACGTCATGCCACCGGTGGCCGAAAGAGTGTGATCGGTGACGACTCGACCCGACCATGCACCGGTCAATCCATATGGTGTGAGCGCAGCCACCACAAGATGCGGATGTGCCTTGGACACTGCTTCAACGCTCAGTCCTTCTTTGACATCTTTGGTTGAGGTGATCAACACATCAGCGTGATTGAGCAGGTCGTGAAACTTGGCGAAGTCGTCGC
>JBEGMF010000009.1:0-44248 GCA_041183205.1 Actinomycetota bacterium
ATCCGAGGAGACGTAAATGAATGACCGTGTTTATACCCACGAATTCATTGACATCATCGGGGCCAATCGTGCGAACTACATGCAACATATGACGGCCAATTGGTGCCCAATCTCACGTGAAGAACGTGATCAATTGTGCTTTGGTGTTTGGGGTGTCGTCGGCACCACCCATCGTTGGCCGCGCGTCGTGAACATGTGGGAAGAAAAGGGATTGCATGGTTTAGCCGATGCGCTTTCGTTTGAACTTTCGCGTCCCACATTGCAAGACCCATCGCTCGAAGCGTGGTGGAACGAGGCGGCGTCATTTCGTTCCGGCGGTTTCGATCGCGTCATGATCCCCGCTCCGTGGACAAAGACCATTGAAGAACTCGTTGCTGATGGCGTCAAAGGTGTCACCTACGCCCACGACACAATTTCTCTTAACTCCGGTCAGGCTGATGCCTATCTCGAACATATTCGTCATGACGCCATCGAGATTTACGCTGACTTTGGATGGCAACTCGTCACGGCCATGAAAACTTCAATGCGCCGCGATGACGAATGCATCGTTATCTGGGCGTTGCCGTCTTGGCGTTCATGGGCCGATGTTGAATCAGGCGCTGATTCTCATAGCGGTTTACGCAAACTGCGGGATCGTCATTTTGAAAGCAACGGGTTCGAACGTTTCCTCATGTGTGACGCTCCCCTTTCCCCAATGAAAATTGGCCGTCAACCCGAACGCTCCGATCGGGTGAACTGGGAAGATCCCTCATAGGCGGATCTTCGCCTACTTTGTGACCATGTTTCGCGCCAACGACGTCATAGAGCCCAACGATCTTCCCGCCAACGTGGCGGCGGCCCTCGAACGAGCAGCCGCCAATTTCGGCGATGCCGAGGCGTTAGTCGAAGGCGATACTCGTATTTCTTGGCGTGAACTTTTGCAGCGAACCGACGTTGCCGCCCGAGCGCTTATCGGCTTCGGTATTCAACCCGGTGATCGCATCAGCATCTGGGCCCCGAATTTGGCCGAGTGGGTGTATGCCGCTTGCGCCATTCATCGCGTCGGCGCAGTTCTCGTTCCGTTGAACACGCGATTTAAGCGAACTGAAGCCGCTCATATTCTCTCGACGGCCGGTGTGCGTTTGGTCTTCACTGTTTCCGATTTTCTCGATATCAACTATGTCGAACTTTTAGGTGACACTTCGGATCTGCCGAGCATTGAAGGTGTTGTCAATATGCGCGGCGAAGCGGCCGGCGCCGAATCGTGGTCACAGTTTTTACAACGTGCCGAAAGTGTTCCCGCCGATGCTGCACAAAAACGCGCCGCACAAATTTCTCCCGATGATTTAAGCGACATTCTTTTCACCTCGGGCACAACTGGTTTACCTAAAGGCGCCATGCTCACGCATCACGCCAGCATTAAAGCGTTTTGGGCATGGTCGAGTGTTATTGGATTAAATGCCAACGATCGCTATTTAGTTGTGAATCCGTTTTTCCATTCATTTGGCTTGAAGTCCGGAATCCTTTCCGCAATTTTGAAAGGCTCCACGCTCGTTCCCCTACCCGTCTTTGATGTCCCCTCAGCGATGCGGAAAATTCAGGACGAACGAATTTCGATGATCCCTGGCCCGCCCACGATTTACCAATCAATTCTTGATCATCCCGATCGATCCTCGTATGACCTGAGTTCATTACGGCTAGCAGTTACGGGTGCGGCGGTTGTTCCGGTCGAACTTGTTCTCCGTATGCGCAACGAATTGAAATTCGATGTGGTTGTCACCGGTTATGGACTCACCGAAGCAACTGGTATTGCCACAATGTGTCGCCACACTGATGACCCCGAAACAATTGCCCATACTTCAGGCCGCGCAATTCCCGATGTGGAAGTAATCGTGGCCGATGACAATGGCAACGAAGTTCCGGCCGGAGAACCCGGCGAAGTTCTCATTCGCGGTTACAACGTCATGAAAGGGTTTTTCCAAAATCCCGAAGCGACCGCAAGCGCTATTGATACCGACGGCTGGCTCCACACGGGCGATATCGGCGTTATGGATGAAGGCGGAAATCTACGTATTACCGATCGCATGAAAGACATGTTCATCGTTGGCGGTTTCAACGCTTATCCAGCCGAAATCGAAAACATCATGTTGAACAATCAATTACTTAGCCAAGCGGCCGTTGTTGGTGTTCCCGATGAACGTATGGGTGAAGTGGGCGCAGCCTTTGTCATTCCCCGCCCCGGCGCCGAAATCGATCCCGCCGAGTTAATTACATGGTGCCGAAACGCTATGGCGAATTACAAAGTTCCCCGCCACGTTTTCGTAGTTGAAAGTTTTCCGCTCAACGCATCGGGCAAAGTTTTGAAATACCAACTGCGTGACGATGCCTTAAAGCGACTTTCGTAAAGAGATCACGGCAAAAGGATTGCCGGTAATGGATGCCGGAATACATGGGCGGCATTGCCGTGCAAGATGGCGCGCAATTCGTCATTCGGAAGATCGCCGTAAACCTCAGAGATCACCTTTTGCGTATCGGGCCAAGTTCCGTCACCATGCGGATAATCCGTTTCAAACATGATGTTCTCAACACCAATGCGATATCGCGTCGAAATAGTTGAGGGATCGTCAATAGTGCAGAACCAAAAATTTCGTTTCAACACATCTGCTGGGCGCACATCCCAACCCATGCCATAACCACTGCGATCGACAATGTTGTCTAAACGATCGAGCAACATTGCAACCCAACCGATGCCGCCTTCGCTCATCGTTATTTTCAGATTGGGATAACGCAATGGATATCCCGACCACAACCATTCCGCACAGGCCGCTAACGAAAGTTGACCAAACATGGTGGCACCAAGTTGCAACGCCGGCGCCGCTTCGGGAATTTCATAACCACCGGAAGAACCGACATGTAATGCGATGACAGTGTCGGTTTCCGCACAGGCTTCAATGATGGGATCCCAATAGCCAGTAAAGAGCGAAGGGAAACCAATTCGTTGGGGTCGCTCCGGCAACGTCACCGCCACGAAACCGCGCTCGGCATTGCGACGAATCTCGGCCGCTCCTTTTTGTGGGTCAGCCAGATATGTGATGCCAAGCGGAATGATTCGCTCGGGATAGGGCTGCCACCACTCTTCGTACATCCAATCGTTCCACGCTTTGGTGGTTTCCCAGCCCAATTCGGGATCTTTGGTCTGGGCAAACACGCGACCACAAAATCCCGAAATCATTGATGGGAAATTCATCGATGCCCAAACACCGTTGAGATCCATATCGCGAATTCGTTCATGAATATCCCAACAACCGCGTCGCATCTCATCGAATTTGGCCGGCTCGAGATTTTTCATCGACTTGGCGCGCCCAGCCACTGCGTTCATTCCTACTTGCGAGTAGTAGTTGCCTTCGTATTCCCAAACTTCAAAGCCGCGATCATCGAGAATTACCTTTGGCGCGCGATCAGCAAACTTGGATGGCATACGCCCCACAAACATGTCGGGCGGTTCGACCAAATGGTCGTCGACCGAAATGACGGTATAGCGAAGTTCACAAGGCTCGGGGTCGGGCAGCAAAAACGTTTCCGCACTCGTCATGATGTTCCCCCAAATCGACTTGCGCTTACTTTAGGACAGCCTAAGGTTTCGTTATCGCTGTTTTCTCGGGGGACAAAGTGAGCGATCAAAACGCCGGAAATGAACTTGATACAGAACAGTTAGCCGAATGGCTCTCCCGCTCTCTGCAACAAGTCGTCGCCGACTTAACGATTACCGGTCGCCCTGCAGGTGGATTCTCGGCTGAAACCATCATTGGATCCGCTCAAATCGATGGTGATTTGAAGAAATTTGTCGTGCGCTTGGAAACTCCCGAACCGGCGGTGTACCCAGCCCAATCAACCGAGTCGATGCCTGAAATTGAAATCCAATATCGCATCATGCGTTCGCTTTCAGATCAGACCGATCTCCCCATTGCGCCCCTTTACGGTTACGAACCGTCTACTGATGTGTTGGGCACGCAATTTTTTGTCATGGGTTTTGTCGATGGCGTGGTGCCGATTGAAAGCCCGCCATACACCACGGAGGGTTTCTTTACCGAAGCTTCATCGGAGCAACGAACCGCGCTTTTAGATGGTGGTCTCACCCAATTAGCCAACCTTCATTCCTACGATCCCCGCGGTTTAGAACTTGATTGGCTTTTCTCCGCCAGTCCCGGTGGACGACACCTCTTAGATCTTTGGCAAACATTCACCGAACAAGAACTACGCGGTCGCACCCATCCCGATCTGCAGGAAGCGTTTCAGCGTCTGCAAGATACGTTGCCGAACGATTCTCGCCTGTCGTTATGTTGGGGCGATCCGAGACCGGGCAACATCATTTGGAACAACTTCGCACCGGCCTGCCTCACTGATTTCGAAGCCGCCTGCATTGGTCCTCCGGAATTCGATCTCGCATGGTGGCTCATGTTCGATCGCACGATGCACGATGAAATTGGCATCGCTCGCGCCGCCGGCGACCTCAGTCGTGAAGAGCAAAAAGCGCTGTACTTTCAGCGAGCGGGAATTGAGCCATTTTCTACAACTGAGCATGAACTTTTTGCTGCCGCGCGCTACAGCACCATTGTGGTTCGTGTCATGAATCGCCTCGAACAACGCGGGCTTCTTCCACCCGATTCGGATATCTGGCTCAACAATCCGGCGTCGGCCTGTCTGCGCACGATGCTCAGCGAACTGCGTAACTAGCGGCCCGACAGTGAACCCTGACAGCGCACTGCTAGCGTCAAAGTCACCACGAGCGGTTTCGGGTCGGGGAAGGCTATGGGGTTAGCGACAACAAGCGAAACTGAACGCGCTGATGCCGCGACCACAAACGATCAAACGATCGCTTCTATGCCCCATCTCAATGGTCTTGACGGCGTGCGCGGCCTTGCCGTTATCGGTGTTTTGCTTTTCCATGGTGGATTCACTTTCGCTAAAGGCGGATTTCTAGGTGTCTCCACCTTCTTTACCCTTTCCGGTTTTTTGATTACCAACCTTTTGGTACGCGAATTTGAACGCTCGTCCACAATTGATCTTCTTTTGTTCTGGGGTAGACGCTTACGACGACTTCTGCCTGCTGCTATCGCGGCAATCGCATTAATTGGTGTTGTTTGGTGGCGCATTGGTTCGGAAGTTCAACTAAGTGAACTGCGCGGCGACATGCTTTCGGCTCTGGGCTATGTGGCGAACTGGCGCATGTATTGGTCGGGTACTAGTTACGCCGATCTCTTTTCTGACCCCACACCGCTACAACATTTTTGGTCTTTAGCCATTGAAGAACAGTTCTATTTGTTCTTCCCCCTCATTGTGATTGCCGCCATGAAACTCGGTGGTCGCAAATTGCTGACAACTATTTGTGTTGTTGCAGCTGCAGCATCGGTAACGGCCATGGTGTTGTTGCGCGACAACTTTGACCGCATCTATTACGGCACTGATACTCGCGTCACGGAATTAATCCTTGGCGTTTTACTCGCCTTATGGTGGGCTGGCCGCGAACAGAAAATTGCTGACTCGCCAAAACAAAAAGTCATCACCAACACCGCGCAGATCGCTGGCCTCATTGCATTTGTTGCCATCCTTATTTCATGGAATCGAATTCCCGAGGCATGGGATGGATTAGCGCGCGGCGGCTTTCCTGTTTACGCCGTCGCATCCACCGTTTTGATTTTCGCCATGACCCGACCAGGACCACTTACATGGTTTTTCTCGCTGTCGTTTATGCGCTGGGCAGGGTTTCTCTCCTACGGGCTTTACCTTTACCACTGGCCCATCTTTTTATGGATCAATGAAGACCGCACTGGTCTTTCGCAATGGCCGCTCTTTGGCGTGCGAATGGCTGCCACGATCGCCGTTTCATTGGTTTCGTATTACTTGCTGGAAATGCCCATCCGTAAAAAGAAACTTTTGCGCACAACCAAAACGGCGTTACCGGTTACCGCCGTCGCGTTATCTCTTTCGGTCGTTTGCGCGTTTGTCGTTACCGCAAATCCACCCAAAGTGTTTATTCCGTATGCCGATGTAAAAGTCGGAACGGTGTATTCAACTGATGAGGTGTACGAAGTGCTGCCTCTTTCCGCCATACCGGGCAGTTCCGTCGGCGGTGGACTTTACGGAGCAACCGTCATGATCGGCGGCGACTCGAGTGGTGTGGATGCGCAACCTGCTTTAGCCGCTGCATTCCAGGCCGCCGGCGCTACCAAAGTATTGATGCGTTCTGGTCCGGGCATCGGACTCGTTCACATTCCGGAATGGCGATCCGCTTGGCAAGAAGCAATTGCAGTGGAGAAACCAAAACTCATCATCGCCATGGTCGGTCTTTGGGATTTTCGATTTGTAAGCGAAAACGGCATCGAGGCTTACAGACCCATTGCTCGCGAATTTGTTCAAGCCATGACCAAAGACGGTGCCACTTTGGTGTGGTTGCCGATCTTGCCGGGTGGCTCAAACAACGTCGACAACATCAATGAACTCATAAAGAGTCTCGAAGCAGAATTTCCGGGCAAACTCATCGTTCCCGAAATCGATGAAGCCTTCCGCGACGAAAACGGCAATTACACACGCACCGTGACCGATGAAAACGGCGTGACCTACCTCTTACGAAAGCCAGATAACTGGCATCTTTGCCCTGATGGAGCAGAACGATTGGCGTCCATTGTCCTACGTGACTTGATTCAGGCTGGTGTCAGCCTGCCACCGGTCCGCGGGTGGGAAGATGGACCGTGGCGTCAATCAAGGGAATACACCGATGGCGGTGCTCCCTGCGCTCCAATCTCATGACCAACGAATCCTCTCGATCTCTCCGACTGCAACTGTTCATCATTGGCGTTGTCGCCTATGTGCCATTGCTTTTGACCTCACCAGGATCAATCTCAGCTGACACCAAGGCGTATCTCTATCTTGATGCCGGACAACTTCTCGAGCGCGCGCCGTTTATGTGGAATACGCATATCAATGCCGGCACCGTGACACACCAAAACATTGGCTATCTGTTTCCGCTCGGCCCGTGGTATTGGATTTTTGATCAACTAGGAATCTCTACCGTCATCGCCCAACGTTTGTGGTTCGGCACTTTGCTGTTCTTGGCCGGTGCCGGTACATGGTGGTTGCTGCGTAAGTTCAATTTGAAATCAATCGCCGCATTCTCGGGCGCGTTTGTCTACATGCTGAGCCCGTACATCCTTGCTTATATGGGCCGCACGTCGGTGATCTTGACACCGTGGGCGATGTTGCCGTGGCTCATCGGTTTAACGCTTGATGCCTTACGACAAAAATCGTGGCGCGCTCCAATTATTTTCGCCATCGCCGTGACCTTTATGGCGGGAACCAATGCCAGTTCAGTTATTTTCGTTTTGGTCGGTCCCGCATTGTTGATCCCCTATGTCATTTGGGTAACCAAAGAGGTGGCATTACGCGATGCAGTTCGCACAATCTTCCGCATCGCTGTTGCCACATTGCCAGCACAAATTTGGTGGGTAGCGGGACTGCTCGTTCAAGGTCGCTTCGGTCTTCCTATTTTGGAATTAACGGAAACGGTAGAAACCGTTGCCCAAACATCAACGTCGGCCGAGACCTTGCGGGGCCTCGGCTATTGGTATTTCTACGGCAAAGACGGACTCTCCGGATGGACCGAGTCAGGATCGCTCTACACCACAAACCTTTTGATGTTGGCCATCACCTTCATCGTTCCACTCATTGGATTAGTCGCGGCCATTGTTCTGCGTTGGAAATGGCGTTTCTATTTCGTGGCGCTCACCGTCGTCGGTCTATTAGTTGCCGTTGGATCTCATCCCTACAACGATCCAACACCATTCGCTTCAGTGATGAAGTTCATCACGTCGTTGAAACTTGGATTCGCCTTACGTAATTCTCCGCGCATTGTTCCTTTGATCGTGCTTTCTTTCGCCGCGCTATCCGCCGCTCTAGTCAGCATGCTTTTCACTTCTTTACGCGAAAAAGCACAACAAGAAAACAACTCGCGTTATAAGCGCTTGGCCTTGGCTGCGCCCATTGGATTGATAGTCATCGCCGTTTTGAATTTGCCGCCGCTCTGGAACGGGCAACTCATTCAGCGCGATATGAAATTTCCCGAGGAACTGCCCGACTATTGGCAACAAGCCGCTGCCACTCTCGATGCCGAAGGGAACACCTATCGCGTATTGGAATTGCCGGGTGCGGATTTCGCCGCTTACCGATTTGGGCAAACTCAAGATCCGCTCACGCCCGGAATCATTTCTCGCGACTGGGTGGGACGAGAACTGACTGCTTACGGATCCCCGCAAAGCGTCGATTTGTTACGCGCCCTCGATATCCAATTCCAAGAAGGAACGGCCGACCCAAACACCATCGCCGATATTGCGCGTTTGTTCTCCGCCTCCGATGTTCTCCTACGACTCGATTCTCAATTTGAGCGCTATCACGGTCCCCGTTCAGCTGACCTTTGGAACCTTTTGCGACCAGGAACCAACGATCTCAAGTTGATCGAAACATTTGGTTCACCCCGAGAAAATCTTGCTGATCCACGTCAACCGACGATCGATGAAATCGAACTAGCGCGTCAAGGATCAAACGAGACACCACCGCTTGCCCTTTTCCGCGTCGACGGTGCACGTCAAAAGATTCGTGCCGAATCAACCAACCAATCGGTCATTGTCTGGGGCGATGGTGCTGGGCTCGTTGAGATGGCCGGCGCGGGATTCGTACCCCAGTCATCGTCAATTTTTTATGCCACCTCCGTCACGAACAATGAAACCCTTCGTCAGTTGTTACAGAAATCATCACCATCGCTTGTTGTTACCGACACCAATCGCAAGCGACCACAACGCTGGGGAACGACGCGTGAAAACAATGGCGCCACCGAATCGGCAGGATCGGTGCCGTTAAAGGAAGATCCAAAAGACGAGCGCATTGCTGTATTCGATACGCAGATTGCTGGCGATCAAACGGTTGCTTGGTATGGCGATGACGTTGCCGATGTGCGGGCAACGAGTTACGGCAACATCGTGGCCTTCTCCACCGAGGCACGACCGATCAACGCCATCGATGGCAATTCGCAAACGGCGTGGTCAACCGGTGGCTTCGCCGATGCTGTTGGCGAACGCTTGCAAATTGATTACAGCCACCCCATTACTGCCGACCACATTGATCTTGTGCAACTCGATGGCAACCGCTACATCACCAAAGCATCGGTCTATCTCGATGGCAAAAAAGTTTCCACCGTAAACATGAATGAGTCCTCATTCGTCTCGCCCGGACAACGAGTTAATTTCGGCGGAACACAAACGTTCACCAAACTCGAAATTCGTATCGATGACACCAATATCGGAAATGTGGTCAATTACTTGGGTTGGTCCAATGTTGGCTTCCGTGAGATCACGGTCCCAGGCGTTAGCGCGCAAGAGTGGATCGTCACTCCTTCTCTCGGCCTCAACGAATTTGCCAGCGCGCCGCTCTCTTATGTGTTTTCTCGCTGGCGTGTAAATCCACTCGAGGGCTACCGCCAAGATCCGGAGTTGCAGTTACGTCGAATCTTTTCTTCGCCACGGGCCACATCGTTGCCATTGAAAGCAACGGCCCGTTTAGCCACGAGTGGCAACAATGCCGTTATCGATCGCGCTCTTGGGCGCGCTGGGCTTGTTGAAGGATCCCCCATTGTCGAAGGAACGCAATGGTTAGAGGGTTCCATTCTCGATCGGCCTTCTTCGGCATTTGATGGCAACCCACGAACGGCTTGGCAGACGAAATTTGGATCCGCAGTTGGTGCAACCACAACGTTTATTGCGCCAAATTCCTTCACTGTTAACGGTCTTGATCTCACATTACGTAACGACAATCGCCACTCAGTTCCAACCAAATTGCGACTTACTGATGACGCCGGAAACATCTATGACGTAGATGTACCGGCTGTTGTTACGTCGGATACTCGCGACTCGACAATGAGCGTGCGTGTGCCGACTCCCACTTTCAGCACCAAGAGTTTGAAAATTGAAATCGCCGGCGAACGTGAAGTTCTCACACCGGAATATTTCTCGGGCAGCCCCCATGCTTTACCGATTGCCATTGTTGAATTTGGCCTTGGCCAAACGTTGGCCCCACTCCCCGCTTCGATTCCTTCGCAATGTCGCGATGATCTGCTCACCATTAATGATCAAAAAATTTCGGTCCGCCTCGATGGAACAACGGCGGCGGCAGAAAAACATAACGCTCTTGCGGTGATTTCCTGCCAAGGAGATATCGCCCTTCGTTCCGGAACCAATACGTTGGTCACCGCGCCGAATAGTTCCGGGTTCACCATTGATGATCTTTCGTTAGGCACAGCGCCGGTGAATGCGTCGCCACCCGCAGCCACGCTCTCGATAAAAGAAACCGGCGAACTCGCGCGCCAAATCACCGTCGACAACGCCACGGGAGATTTTTGGCTGGTGCTCGGTCAGTCGTATTCCAAAGGATGGAAAGCGACCATTAACGGTGAAGATTTAGGCGAACCGACATTGATCGACGGCTTCGCTAACGGTTGGAAGATCTCGCCCCCATCAACAAACTTTGTCGTTGACATTTCATGGACGCCGCAAAGCACGGTGAACGCTGGTTTAGCCATCTCCGGCATTTGGTTGATCGGTCTTGTGCTGGCTGCCATCTGGTTACTCATACGCCGACGTTATGAAGAGCCCGCAGCCGACTCTTCACCAACGGCCCGGCAACTTTTTGCCCGTGATGCGCAATGGTCAACGGGCGCCATCGCCACACTAGGAATTGGTGCGTTAGTTGGCGGTTATTTCGCCGGCGGTTTAGTCGTTGGAGTACTGCTAGCCGCACTAGCCATCGCCGCCGTCGTACTGCGTCGTTCCATCTTGGTCTTGGCCGGCGGCACGATTGTTTCGCTTGGACTTATCTCAGCCGCCTATATGGGCGTGCAATTACTACGCGAATACCCAACCGGTGTTGAGTGGCCAAACGGATTTTTCATCACTCATCAATTAGGTTTCGTCGCCGTTGGCTGTGTGGTTCTCGACGCTGTCATTCGCTTTGTGAACCAGAGATACAAAACAACAAAGGCCACCGACGACAACCAAAGCAACGACGGTTCAGCACTAACTCGATAGCGGTTGTTACCAAAACCAAACATGGCGACTAACGCCACGAGTAATGGCCAGGTTGCAGCCGGAATAAATGTCAGTCGTTTCCGCCACGCCAACACCACACCGAATATTGCCGCGATCCCCACGATGGCGTATTGCACGAGCGAAAAAATCGACCAACGGAAATCGCGATTCTCAACCAGAATGTCGAAACGCGCCGTCTGCACTGGGTCATACAAGTTGAACATGCGGGCCACACGCGCCGGCATTACGACGCTCACAAGTCGTCCTCGATGGCTGTTTATGTATTCAGTGGCCTTTTCCCGTTTCGCTTGATCGCGCACAGATTCATCGCGGAATACGCCATCCACCACAAGTGGGTCGGGTTCGGCGCAATACCGTTCCCAATACCCGAGTTTTTCTCCGCCATAGGTTTGATCGCAGTTTGTCTGCGCTAACAAAGTTCCGGTAGGCGATAACAAAACTGGACGCGAAAAAACGGTGAGATTACGAATCAACCACGGCGAAAGAACGACTAAAGCAACAGCGAGGACAACGGCAAGTTGACCGAGCAATGGTTTCCAATCGCGGCGCTTCCATAGCGACAACACAACACCAATAAAAACGATGAGCGGTCCATAAAGTAAAAGTTCTGAACGGACCAACCCGCCAACTCCGGCTAACGCACCTAAAAGGGCGGCGGATTTCCAAGTGGATGTTCTCCACCAACGCACGGCCACGATCGTCATCAATGAGACATAGACACCTAATAACGATTCGCTCATCAACGACACATCGTTAAGCCATAAATAGCCGTAGACCGAAGCCACACCAGCGGCAACTAAACCGCAAACGTCACCAAAAAGTTCGCGGCCCGCCAATCCGATCATGAAGACGCCTGCAGCCCCGAACAACAACCCAACTAAACGATGTTCATTGACTGAATCGAAGCCGAGCCATGAACTCACCGCCAAAATCGACGGCCATAACGGTGGGTGTGCAGCCGTTGGCGTTTCAAACCCTGGCAACAAAACATCGTTTGGTGCGCATTGCACATCGGCTTCACCAAAGCCCAATGAAGCACCGGTCGGATCGTCAGCGCAGTAACCGATGTTGTAAACGAAAGGATCGATATAACCCTTTCCATCAGCGATCAAGTTGGCGGCTTCATGGTAAAAAACGCCATCGCCGCTTAACGGAGTTGTCCGCCCTTCCACAAAGAAATAAGTCAGCCGAACTCCAAGCCCCAGTGCAGTGAGTCCGCAAAGCCATAATAAAAACACCTTCCGTCGAAGAGTGGGTCCGACAAAGGTATGCACGGCGCCAATCTACAAGTACGCAGCAACGATTTCGGGCACTGCACAGCACCTAATGATGACAACGAATTCAGCCAGGCTCCCCTTCTCTTTGAAGGCTGACTGCTACCGTCTTTTGCGACAAAGGAAGGTACATGGCACTTCGCACTGCCGAGGACTACATCTCGTCGTTACGTGATGGTCGCAACGTCTTTTTCCGAGGAGTTCGGGTTGATGACGTCACAACCCACCCTGTGATAGCGCGCGCTATTTCGCATGCCGCCGCCGATTTCGAACTCGCTCACCTTCCAGCACATCGCGATCTCGCTGTGGTCAATGGAGACGATCCATACAGCCGCTATTTCCAATTGCCGCGATCGCAACAAGATCTCCTCGATCGAGCCGCGCTTATCGAACTAGGTACCGCGCACGGCCATACGTTGGTACCGCTCATTAAAGAGATCGGCACCGACGCGCTATTCGCCTTACAACGAATTGGCCGACAAATTTCAAAACTTCATGGCAACACCGAGGTCGAACAACGAATTCACGCCTATTTCGATTACTGCCGCAAAAACGACCTCGCCATGTCGGTGGCACAAACCGACGTTAAGGGCGATCGTTCTTTAGGTCCCTCGAAACAACCAATCGCTGAGTCGTACTTGAAAATCGTGGAACGCCGACCCGATGGCATCGTGGTCCGAGGCGCAAAGGTGCACACATCTTGCACGCCCTATACCAACGAACTCATTGTGTTACCCACCCGCGCCATGGGTCCTGATGATGCTGATTGGGCGGTGTCGTTTGCTGTTCCGGTGTCGACACCGGGATTGTTATTAGTGGCGAGCCCCTATGGATCGCATTCCGAGACCGACTTCGATGCTCCTATTAGTTCGGCTCGCTTGATGATGGAAACCACCACCATTTTTGATGATGTCTTCGTACCAAATGACCGAGTCTTTCTTGCCGGCGAACATTCGTTAGCGGGTCCGCTCGCTTTAGCGTTTGTCGATTACCACCGCTTCACCGCCATCTCTTACAAACTTCCATTAGTTGACGCGTTTGTTGGTTCGGCTGCGCTCATGGCCGAATACAACGGAATCACCAAAGCCGCCCATGTGCGGGAAAAACTCACATGGCTCATCACCTACGCCGAAACATTACGAGCCCTTGTTGAATCGGCTGCATTGCGCGGTCATCCCGATGATGCCGGTGTTTTTATCCCCGATCCTTTAACCGTCAACATTGCAAAATCACATTTCGCTCATGGTTTCCACCATGCCATCCAACATGTTCAAGATCTTTCCGGCGGACTGTTAGTAACTGCACCATCGCAAGCCGATTTCGATAACGCCGAAACCGGTGCGTTGCTTTCGAAATACCTCGGTGGCGCCAATGGCGTTGACGGCGAGACACGAATTCGAGCCCTCAACATGATTAGCGATCTCACGACACGGGAATTTGGTGGCTATCACGCGGTTTTGGCCATCCATGCTGAAGGATCACTTGAAGCCGAGAAGCTCATGATCTCTCGTTCCTATGATCCGCAGCGCGTGCTGGAGTTCGCCAAGACGCTGGCCGGAATTAAAAATTAATTTGATCCTACGAATTCAGTAGGAATCGAAATCGAGAAACTCGAATTCGCCAAGTTCAAAATCACTTGGCACGAATGTTCCGAACGAATGCAAAACCAGCGATAACGGCGATGGCATAAATCGTTCCGGCAGCGGGATGCCATGATGACCTACAGCAGGATTACGGCCCCAATAAACAGCAAACGGTGCACGATGAAACTTCCCCACGACGGCGGCTAAGCGCCCGAGCGGAATATGCACATTCGGTTTTTTCACGAACACTTTCAAAATCGGCGCCACCGGCACTTTGGCCACCGTCGTTCGAGTGGAAATGACGACAACATCATCTGATTCATGTATGGCGTATCGAAAAGTTGGTCGCGACAATCGCCATTGCAGAAGATCAATCGTCCATAACGGCGCGTAGTCCTCGGAACTCGCCCGCATGAATTCGTTGTTGGTCCCACTTAGCGAAAGCGGCTCAATGCCCTCATCGGCGAAATACCATGAACGAAAACCGCGCGTTTTTCCTAATGCTGGAACTAATCGTGCTGGTAAAGGATGCAGGCTCCGCCAACCCAGCGCGCTCACCATGCGGGGCGCCGAGTTGGCATTGGCTATTCCCAAAATTCCGTCATAACCAAGTTGTTGTCCCCGACGATAGGAATCCTCAACACAGCGGCGAAATGTTCCTGATCCGCGGAAATCGGGATCTACGGCGAGGTCAACGCCGATACCGAGAACCAGATCTGGTTTTCCCGGTGCAACAAATCGCTGCGGGACAAGGGCGTAATTCGCCGCTCGCACATTTTCAACAGCAACTTGGCCAATAGCGGCTTCACCTACGGGATTGTCGCGGTAGTACCACTGCAGATACTCATCGCTATAAAAACCCGCATGGGGAAAAACTTTCTGCAAAAGCTGCACAAGCGGAGTCCACTCCGATGATGCCGAGGGCTCTGACGTTGCGGATTCGTTCATGACGAAGTGGTAACCGCTTCAGCCGTTACCGTCTCATTTGCCTCGCGACGTTTCCACCACTGCCACAACGCTTCGATGGTTATAGCTGCAAACATCACGACGCTTACTTCCGCCGCCGTTCTGTAGCGAGTAATGCCGAAAGCAGTCGCCGCCGTGAACGTTGCCAACACAGCCCATAGGCCGATAACTAAAACCGGTTGCTTCCGACGCCAAGTAATAACTGCACCGGCAATCGCCGCGGGAGCCAACACCACGTACTGCCAAAAACCTAACCATGCAGCGAAGCCGGGGCGACCTTCAACAATGTCAGTGCGGATCTGCCAAATAGGCGCATAAACGCCCCACATACGAGCGATACGCGCCGGCACAACAACGGTCACCAAGCGCTGCGTATTTCCGCTGATGTATTCCATCGCCCGCTCTCGCACGATGACATCTCGTTGCGATTCATCTAGCAACTCACCGTTCGGTCCATATGGCATTGGGTTTCCACATTCCAAATGCCAAAAACCGATTTTTTCTCCGTAATACGTCTCATAACAATTTGCTTGCACCAAGACTGTTCCGGATCCATCGGAAAGCGTGACAAATTCTTCCAACGCAATGTTGTTGCGAATGATCCAAGGTGCAACAGTAAGCAGACCGATCAGCCCGGCAATGGCTGTACGAATGAAGCGTTCCTTCCAACTAAGCGATGAACGCCACATCACCACGATCACCACGATGGGCAGGAAAAGAACCAATTCGGCGCGCGACAATGCGGCGAAGGCGGCCACAAATCCGAGCCAAGCAGCATTGGCGCGCGTGGGATTTCGCCAAAAATGTAAGCCCACCAACGACGTTAAAAAGGCAAAGAAAATAGCGGCGGTTTCGGAAAGAACGAGTCCGTCATTAATCCAAATATTGGCGTAGACCGCGGTAAGGATGGCCGCGATATAACCAATGTTTTTGTTTCGCCAATAGCGGCCTAAATATCCCGCCAAAATGATGGAGCCCGCACCTAATACTGCTGATGCCAATTGGTGAGCGCGCACAGAGTCGAGCCCAATAAAGGAAAACGCAGCCAAATATGTGACATAGACCGGCGGATGACCAGCAGTCGGTTCACTGTGACCAACCGGTGTGATGACTTCAACCACTTCACCGTTCGCCAGTGTCACATTGTCTTTATTGCCGAAATTATAACGATACGGATCGATATAGCCCTCGCCGTTGGCCAACAAATTCGCACCATGGTGGTAGTAGTACGCGTCACCACTTACTGATGATGGCGCGATGGTGAAAATGAAAACGACGCGCAAGAGCAAACCGGCAAGGGCAATCGCCAAGATGATGACGGCAAAACGTGAGGGTGGCCAACGCAATGAAGTTTTCATGACTCGCTAACAATGAGAGGGGGCGAAAAAACTTGAAGATCGCGCAGTTCCGCCGCGACTGCGGAAAGTTTCGGTCCCGGCTCGGCCACGACACCTTCCATTAATTTGAGCATTGCTTTGCGACGAAAATGACTGACACGGGCCGCAATCCATCCGCCATCAGCAAACGAATAGAACGGTTCATCGGGATCGAATTCGTAAGGGTGGCAATACGTCCATAACACGTCATCGGGGTTGGCCTTTTGCACGGCGCGCTTACGCAAGAACGCAGGAATCAACCGCAGATAGGCCCCACCCAGATAGGGAACGGTTAACGGACCAAATCGGTGTAAAGGCGATGGAATTTCAATTAAGCCGTTAGGCCAAAGAAATGGAGTCGTGGGAGCACCCGGCCAGCCATATTGCGGATTCGCCGCTGAAAGAACGCTCGACGACACCGTGAATCCCATTTCCACCAAACAATCCGTCGCCCAATACGTTTCTGGCACTAAAGAAAAAATCGGCGCGCGATACATCGTGATCGAAGAATTCGAAAGTTGTTCGAGACACTCTTTCGCCTTCGTGATCTGCGCCGTGAACGTTGCCGCATCCATCTTGTCGATGGGCGTGTGATCCCAACCGTGAACGCCAACTTCATGGCCGTCGGCCGTCATTCGTTCCAACAATTTCGGATAACGCTGCGCGACCGAGGCCACGCAAAAAATCGATCCCGTAATTGAACGTTCGGCCAACCAATCCAGAAGCCGAAAGGTCACGACGTCAACCCGCTCCGGCTGATCGGGAGAAGTGCGCGGATCTTCAAAATCCAATGTGAACGTCACCGGCCGAGCCATTGGGAAAAAACTACCAGCGCAACCCCCCTTAGAGAGTGGCACTGAGCGCCGTGAACCAACAAAAAGCGCCGTTCATGTCAGACTGAGAGCAGCAAGCGGACCATCACGGGGGAGGTGGAAATGACAACGACAGTGGAGAGCCCTGACAAGGACGCAGCACCGCAAGATGCTGAATCTGACTCTCCGAAGAAGTCCACGCGCATGGCGCATATGCCTGCCCTTGATGGCATGCGCGGTCTCTTTGTCATTGCTGGCCCTCTCGCCTACCACTTTGCGCCGTATCTCATTCCCGGCGGCATTATCGGCATCGATTTATTTTTCGTATTGTCGAGTTTCCTCATTGTCAGTATTGCGCTGAACGAATGGGACCGAACCGGTCGCATTGACATGAAGTCATACGGCTCGCGTCGCGTGCGGCGATTGATGCCTGCTCTTGTACTGAGTTTCATTGCTACCGCTTTCGCCACTGCTTTCATTATCGACGAAGGAAATATTTCGAAATGGACCGGCAGCATCGTCGGCGGCATGAGTTGGATGGCGAACTGGCGCGAAATTTTTACCGGCGCCAACTATTTCGAAGCCAGTCAATACGCAAACCCCGCACCATTCCGTCATGTGTGGTCGTTTGCCATTGAAGAACAGTTCTATTTATTTGCCCCATTCGCCATCATCGCTTGTATGAAATGGCTGTCGCGCAAGTGGCTCGCCATTCTTTCCATCGGCGGCGCCATTGCTTCGGCTATCTGGATGTCGATTGTGTTCGACCCCAACGATGCCTCGACCGTGTCGCGCGCTTATTACGGAACCGACACGCGCGCCTTCGCCTTATTGCTGGGAATCGCAATGGCGGTTATCTGTTCTTATTGGGGTCCCCCGCGTACCGATTGGGGACGTTGGCTCACACAATTGGTGGGATTACTTTCAACAATTGCCTTTGTCGTTTTGATGTTCACCATCAGTGAAAAAACGGCATGGATGTTTGAGTACGGCGGTTTTTTCTTAGTCGCCGTTCTCTCTGTCTTCATGACTCGCGCGGTCTCAACGGAAACGGGCTGGCTGCACTGGCTGTACACCAACAAGTTTCTCATGTGGGCAGGACGTTTAGGTTTTGGTCTGTACCTCTACCATTGGCTTGTCTACATCGTCATTGATTCGAATAAGGATGCCGACCAGCCCGGCCTCAATTCTTTCCGTGACCTTGCGCTTGGTTTCGGTCTCACATTCCTTATTGCGTGGCTTTCTTACAAATACGTTGAACGTCCGTTTGTAAAAGGACTTTGGCGGGGATGGAAGTTCGCGTTTGTAATGGCCTGCGGTTTCGGACTCACATTGGCACTGCTCCTCTATGCCAACGCAGTGCGCGCCCCGAAAACATCAGGACAAGCCTTTAATGCGCCCGGTGCAATCGCTTTAGGCGACGGAAAAGCCTGTGAATACATACCTGGCACTGATCCGGTGAAAGTTTTGGTGGTGGGTGATTCAGTGGCGGTGCAAATGGGCCAAGCGCTCAACGATTGGTGCGCACGTAACCCAGGCCAAATTTTGCTCATGAACGATGCTCACCTCGGATGTGGCACCGTGCGCGGCGGAAATATTCGCTACGAAGAACGCGATGGTCCCATCGGTCCGCCGTGTAGCGAGTGGGCAACACCAGTCGATCCGAGACTTCTATTCGATGACCAAATGGGACCGGTCTCGTGGGTCACGGCGGTGCAAGCGTTTAATCCTGACGTTGTGTTTTCGTACGCCAGTTCATGGGACTCCATTGATCACACCGTTCCGAACAACGATCAATGGATGAAGCCAGGCGATCCTCTGTATGACGACTACATGCGCGCCGAATACTCAGAAGCCATTTCAATTCTGACCGCCCGCGGCGCAACCTTGGCGTGGATGATTGCCCCGTACCTCAATCGAACTTCGCCGTACAACACACCTGACCGAACGGACGCCATGAACGCGGTTGTTCTTCCTTTAGTAGAAGCAACACCAAATCACGTCATCATCGATTATCCGGGCTTCCTCGGACCAGTGGGCGGCGCACGCGATAAAGACATTCGCGACGACGGCGTTCATATCCGCAAGAGCAAGTTGGTGGAAGTAACAGATTGGCTTGGCCCGCAACTTGTGGCAGCCGGCCAAGCCAATCCCAATTACATAGCGCTACATTCGCAAACGAATTAAGCGCCAAAAGTTTTGTTACGCACGCCTTTAGCGTGGCGGCGTGTAAAGAACCTGCATCTTGTAAAGAAGTGCGGGTCGGTCAGATCCAACCGCGGCAATTTCTGCTTCGGTTGTGATCAGTGTTCCCTTGGGCTTTGCTTCAGCCTTTACAACACGCGTACGCGCATGCACGGTGGCGCCAGCCGGAACCGGCGAAAGAAAACGCAATCCTTCGGCTCCGTAATTCACGGCACTGCCGTTACCAACAATCTTCAAAGGGAACGTTGCCAACTTCGGCATAAGGCTTAACGTCAAGAAACCATGTGCAACTGGTCCACCAAAAGGACTTTCCTTCTTCGATCGTTCCACATCAATATGAATCCATTGACGATCGCCCGTTAATTCGGCGAAATCGTTGATCATTTCTTGCGTCACTACGATTTCGGATCCCCACTCGCCGAACTCTTCGCTGGCTAACGCATTGATGGCGTCAACATCATCGAAACGAACTTCTCCCATTGGTTCCCTTTCCTCTTGCCGCCCCTGCGGGCAGCACTGAGACTGTAATCGCTCATCAATGAAGCGAAACACGCTCCGATGACCGTCTCTCCAGCGACAGGGAGATCCAAGGCCGTCGGGATACGATTTTGCTCGTGCCGTCCACCCCGTCCGTTGCTTCTGAGGTTGCATCTACACAACCGAAACAACAACGGCTTGTTGGACTTGATGGCCTGCGCGCAATCGCCGTTGGACTCGTGGTCGTCTATCACCTATGGCCCGATGTCGTACCCGCAGGATTTTTAGGCGTCTCGATTTTCTTCACCTTGTCGGGCTATGTCATTACCCGCGCCATTGTCAGCGAGCATCAACGCAGCGGAACAATCAACCTCACCGCGTTTTGGCGACGGCGGTGGCGACGTCTATGGCCCGCCGCCACCGTCACTTTGACCTTTGTCATGGTCATCTGGGGTCTGCGTGGACTGTGGGATTCCACACTGGCGAAAGACAATTTGGCGGCGTTTTTTCAAGTTGCGAACTGGCGTTTTTTATTTAGTGGCCAGCAATACGGGCAAAGCATTGACGCCTCGCCGGTATTGCATTTCTGGTCACTGGCGATCGAAGAACAGGTTTACTGGCTATTGCCTTTAGCGGTTTGGGCCGTGTTTAAACTGCGGACGCGACTCTCAGTGTTGTGGTTCGGGTTGCTCGCGCTGGCGATTGGCGCAACATATCTCTGGCGCCATGAACCAATGACGGTGTATTTCTCAACACTCACGCGTGTCGGTGAGATTGCCATTGGCGGGCTGGCTGCGATTTTCTTTCAGGCGTTTTCTCAACGTATGGAAACATCATCACGCAAAATACGCACAACCACACACGCGTTTTTCCAGCTGGCCGGTGTTCTTAGCCTGGCCGTATTGATTTGGTTAGCAGTAACCACATCTCTTTCCACTAGTGCTTATTTTCGCGGCGGACTCCTTTTCGTAGCGGTGCTAACCGCATTTGTTCTTTGGGCCGGTTCAATCGAAAGCTCATTTACAAACGCCTTATCACTGCGACCATTGGTGTACATCGGTGCAATTTCCTATGCGATTTACCTCGTCCATTGGCCGTTGAATCTGTGGTTTGAAGAATCATTTCGGAACGATCTTGGCGCATTCACACCCTGGCTTGTACTTGTTCTCACATTGCTAATTGCTTCGGTTTCATTACGCGTTCTCGAATTACCCATTCGTGAAGTGCGTTGGCCCAAACAAATGCTGATTGCATTTTCGCTAACGCTCACGCTTGTTTTGCTTACGTGCATTGCCATTTCATGGTCGCGACCAAACTCCGCTCGTGATATCGAGTTTGCCGATGTTGGTTCGGCGCAGGTCGCCGTCACCGACCTTTCTCGCTCTGTGCTCTATCCACTCGGCACGATGGAAAATCAATTGTCCATGGCCGTTTTCGGTGATTCAACCGCCACCACGTTGACAATGGCCATGCGCGATGGCGATCCCACGATCATCGTGCAACCTTCCGGCACCGAATTGGGTTGCCCATTCGGTCGTACCGGGCAAATGCGCGGTACAGCCGTCACTGGCGATGACCCGAGTGGTCTACCGGTAGAAATCGGCGATAAATGTGATTGGCAAACCAAATGGGCCCCCTATTTCTCATCTGACTACCCCATCGACCTTGCCCTCATGGTCGGCGGCTATTGGGACACACTCGGACGACAAGTACCAGCACTCGGGTCCAAGTGGTACGAAATTGGTGACCCCACTTATGACCAATGGTTACAAGGCGAAATCGCTGCCGCTGCCGATTCACTGCACAACCGTGGTGCCGGACAAGTAGCCATCCTCACGCTTCCTTACCCCGAGGAAAAACCCAATGCCCGCGTTGATCGTTTCAACCAGATGATTGTTGAAATCGCCGCCACGCGACCTTGGATGCATGTCATTGACTATGGAGCCTGGGTTAATTCATTGCCGCTCAGCGAACGTGAACGTTTACGTCCTGACGGAATTCACGTCAGCGCCAAACCCGATGGCGGAACCGGTCGCGAGGTCGCCCAACGATTCCTTTATGACCAGTTGCGCAGCATCACGCGGGCTGGTCTTCCCAGTTAGTTAATTGCTCGAGCCACAGTTTCTTTTCTTGTTGGCTGGCTAACGAATCTTCAATTGAATAGCGGGCGATCTGCGCTAATTGTGAATCGCTGAATCCAAACTCGCTTCGACAAACTTCATATTCGCCCAAAAGCGTTGAGCCGAAAAGCAACGGGTCGTCCCCATTCACTGAGCAACGCACGCCGAATTCCAATAAGGATGGCAGCGGATGTTCGGCATACGAAGGAACAACACCCAACATCAAATTCGATGTCGGGCAAACCTCTAAATGAATACCTTCATTCACCAAACGATCAAGCAGCCCATCCACTTCAGGACTTCTCACGCCATGCCCGATGCGAGTGGCACCAAGTTGATCGATTGAATCGGCAACAAACTGCCCGCTTTCCAATTCTCCGGCGTGCGGCACCGCTGCTAGTCCGGCGGCGCGGGCATATGCGAAGGCCTCAGCAAATGGCGCAGGCGGATGCCCGACTTCATCGTTATGAAGTCCCAATCCAACAACATCATCGCCGGCTTGCGCGGCGAACTTCGCTAAGACCATGGCCGATTCAGGTGTGTCTTTCACTCGATCGACCGCCACGACGAAACCCAAACTAATTCCGTAACGCTTTGCCGCACTGCGACAAGCCGCAAAAACGATCTCCCAAGTTTCTTCATCGCGACGCAAATGGCGATAGTTGCCCGCCCAGAACGCACATTCCACGCGCACTGCGCCCTCACGTTGATGATCAGCGAAAACTTGATCGGCGAAATATTCCCAGTCAGCCGGTTCTCTCAAAACATCGGTGGAGGCCACATAGAGATCACTAAAGGCCGCGAATGAACCGTAACCACGTGTCGTGGGGACTTCGCGATCGTGTTTCTCCGAGAGTGTCTGCAACGTCGTCGGCGACATTGCTGCTTCGAGATGTAAGTGAAGATGTGCCTTTGGCAAGGCAGACAATTCGCGCATAACCCGTTACATATCCCGGAAGTTCGGTCGCCGACCTTCGGCCCGGGCCGCCACAGCTTCGTCCCAGTTTTTCGTGGTGAGCCGCACATAAAGTTGTGCGGTCATTTCGTTGCGCATATGCGAACGGAAACTGGTTGACTCCAAGCCAGCCATCACCATTTTCTTGGTGAGTTCGATACCGATGCGACTTAGACCGGCGATCTGGTCGGCAATTTCCGTGGCTTTGGCAAGCAAGTCACTGCGAGGCACAACTTCGGTTACTAGACCGCATCGTTCGGCTTCATCACAGGTCATATCGCGACCAGTCAACATCAATTCGGTTGATCGTCCGGCGCCAATGATGCGCGGTAAGAGAAATGAAAGTCCAAGTTCCGTAGCCGTTAGTCCGTTGTTGATTCCGGCGGCGCGGAAATATGCCTCGGGTGACGCAATGCGAATATCGCAGGCCGAGGCTAGACAAAGTCCGCCGCCAATGGCCGCGCCATTAATAGCCGCAATCACTGGCTGCGGCATTTCTTGGATAGCCAGGATGATGTCGTCAAGTAAACGACCGGCACGCTGGGCAATAACTGTGGGCGTGAGACCTTCAATATGAGGAATGGTTCCCGATTGTTTTTGGTCGGCACCGGAACAGAAACCTTCACCGGCACCCGTAATGATGACGGCGCGCGTGTCGTTGTCATGCGCAACTTTTTCCAACTCTTCTTTAAAGGGCAGCATGACATCGAAAGCCATGGCGTTCATACGCTCGGGTCGATTCAACGTAATCACCGTGATATGCGGCTTTGGCTTTTCAACAATGACAAACGACATGATTCCCCCTTATGGCGTTTCTCGCCGCCGCTCGTACCTTAGAACAACAACGATTTCGGTTCTCTTAGTCCTGCCGGTATTGCTTGGCCAGCGACGCCAAAATCTCGAGACATTCTTCGGCACAACGCTGAATGACCTCAGCAACCGGCTCCACTTTTTCTATTCGTCCCGCCACTGCTCCGCCTAACGCGAGAGCTGCATCCATATCTCCACCGAAATACAACTCTTGATGGCGTGCCATCTTTTCCATGGCATTGCTGGTGGTATCAAACTCCAACGCATTCGACATTGGTGTTCGCAGAACTCGTAACGCGGGTGCGGCATGGCGGTTCAGGAGAACCGAATCGGTCTCGGACGCCTCGACAATTGTTTGCTTCCAATTGTCATGAATCGGCGATTCGACGGTGGCCACCATGCGCGTTCCCATCTGCACTGCTTCAGCACCCAGTGCAAAGGCCGCCGCCATAGTGCGTCCATCAATAAATCCACCGGCGGCGATGATCGGAACATCCACTTTCGACGCCACAAGTGGCAACAACACCATGGTGGAAACATCGCGCGGATTTTTAAACCCTCCGCCTTCGCTTCCTTCTACGACCAACCCGTCAACACCCGCATCAACTGCTTTTTGCGCAGCCGCCAATGTCGGCACCACATGAAACACCGTTAATCCTGCGTCTTTAAAAGCCGCCGTGAATTTACGCGGATCGCCGGCGGAAGTAATGACAAAGCGAACGCCTTGATCAACGACGAATTCGACAATATTGGGATCGCGCACAAAAGCCTGGGCGATGTTCACACCGAATGGCTTTTCCGTGAGATCACGCATACGGCGAATCTCTTCACGAATTTCATCGAGTTGGCCCGACGAAGTTTCAATAATGCCCATGGCACCGGCGTTCGATACTGCCGATGCCAATTGTGAACGAGCGATGTACCCCATTGGCGCTTGCACAATGGGGATTTCCACGCCCAACATCTCAGTGATGCGGTTTTGGAATTTCATCGCCGAACGTCGTTTGTACGCAACAAAATCGGCTTACACAAGCGCGCTAGTGGGCAGAACTTGAGGAACCTCAAATTCCGGCAGCGGACGTGAGAACGTTCCGTACTTGGGCTGCGCCTGTGCACGGTAACGATCAGTCGAGTGAGTGCGGTCCTTATCGAACTCAGGAATGACTTTGTCACCGAATAATTCAAGACACGCCAGAATTTCTTCGTGATACAAGCCTTCAATCGGCAAGCCAAACGCAAGTTGGTCCATGCCGACATCGCCCCAAGCGGCAATTTGTTCGCAAATATCGTCGGGACTGCCGCACAACATGTAACCACCAGCCACAAGTGAATCCAGCAGTTCGTCTGAATCGACACCTGACGATTGCACCATGTCATAGAGAGACACTGGTTTCGACGGCCACGTAATTGCATCCGGCGATTTCGGCATCGTGTCGTGATAAAGGTTCACCATCGAAACCAAATAGCCGCGACCTTTTCGTAACGCAATGGCGCGTGCTTCTTCACGAGTCTCACAGCAAATGACCGAATTGGTGATCATCACATTGTCATTTTTGAATTGACCAATCGGTTCGGTGCAATTGGCGATGCCTTCTTTATAAGCCTCGATACGTCCCCGTAAGGCGAAAATCGGTTCGAAGTTAAAGGCAATTGCGCCAATGCCCATTTCGCCCGCCGTAGTGAACGTCGGCGGATTACCGCACGCCACCCAAATTGGCGGATGACCTTTTCCGTACGGTTTCGGCAGAATGTTATGAGGCGTAGGAACAGTGAATGTCTCTCCATGAAATTCGTAATCAACTTGTTCCCACATACGCGGAATTTCGCGTACAACTTCGTTCCATTCCGGCTTGGTGGAGTCTTTATCCAAAATATTGAACGTCGCCATCTCATGGCTGCCTGCTCCACGACCCGTTCCCCACTCAAAACGGTTGTTGGTGAAGTGATCCATCGTGGCGGCACGCTCGGCATAACGAGCCGGATGCTCTTTCCGCGGTGAAAGCGAGTTAATGGCCGTTCCTAAATGGATGTAGTTCGTTTGCGCCGCGACATAACCGATCATTACTTCTGGCGCGGAAAGTTGCGAATACTCAGCCAGCGAATGATGTTCGCCGAACCAGCAATATTTCCAATTGTGCTTGTCAGCAAAGATGGCGTATTCCGCCTCACGCATATACGAGAGATGTTGTTTCTCTGAGTCGTGCGCGCTTGGTCCAGGAATATAACCATTCAAGAAAACCGCGAATTCCATTTTCCCCCCTGTGTCCTACGACGCGCTCATTTTGCCATAGGCGCGTCGACGACGGGGTGGAATTACTGCGCTTGATAAAGCTCGTAAATGAGTTTTCCGCCCTCGCCGACTTCGCCGCGACCAAATAAATGCAGACCGTTTAACCAGCGATAGTTCTCATCACCGGCTTCAAATTCGGCGCCAACAAAGACGGGACCTTTACCCAATCCGCCCGACCAATCGGCGCGGCCCTTGTAGGCGAGGTAAATCGGAACGCCGTCGTCGGTGCGCAGCGTCATGCGGATATCGAACGTGCCCACGCCTTGTCCATCGATGGCCAACCAGTCGGCGTTCGCACCACCAATTAATGAGGCCTTGAGTTTCGGACCTTCGATACGAGCCTCACTGATTTCTTGAATGATGCGAGTTCCCACCGGTGTCGCTCCGAGCATCCAGAGACGATCTGATGCGGTGGCCAATGTGAGCGTGGCGAAATGTTCAAGTTGCATGCCGCAATCATGGCAGAAACTGAATGCGAAGCGATGATGAATCGTTATCAATCCGATGCAAAACACTTCCCCGTTCGTGTTGATTCCCTTATACGCCTTGACTTTTTCAAGGCGAATTCGTCAGCAACGGCAAAACATGAGAACCTATAGGGCTGCATACCGCAGTACGTGCCGGCGAGGAGTCCGGTTTTGTATGGAAACAATTACATTTGCCGATCTTCCGTTGCGCGCCGAATTACTTCGTGCCCTTTCTGATCTTGGCTACGAAGAACCCACCCCAATCCAACGCGAAGCCATTGGCCCGTTGGTCTCTCATCTTGATTTAGTCGGACAAGCAGCTACGGGAACCGGTAAAACGGCGGCCTTTACTTTGCCGATGCTGCAACGCGTCACCGGCGCCGGAAACAATCCCATTGGGTTGATTCTGGCTCCCACGCGTGAGTTGGCGATGCAGGTCAGTGAAGCAGCGCATAAATACGGTCGCAATATTGGCGCCCGTGTGCTCCCCCTTTATGGTGGCCAACCAATTGGTCGCCAATTACACGCCTTGAAACGCGGCGTTGACATTGTTGTGGCCACACCGGGTCGCGCCATCGATCACTTGAAGCGTAAGAGCCTCATCTTGGATGACATTTCAATGGTCGTTCTTGACGAAGCCGATGAAATGCTCGATATGGGTTTTGCTGAAGATCTGGAAACAATTCTCAATGCATTACCGAAAAGCCGGCAGACAGTTTTATTTTCCGCCACGATGCCGCCTCGTATTGAAAAACTTGCCAAGAAGCATCTGCGCAATCCCGTCAGCGTGCAGATTGAAGGCGAACCGACAGCCAAAGGGGAAACTCCCCGCATTCAGCAAGTGGCCTACGTTGTTCCCCGCGCTCATAAAGCAGCAGCCCTCGGGCGCATTCTGGATGTCGAATCACCGCAAGCAGCCATTGTCTTTTGCCGCACGCGTAACGAAGTTGATCAATTAGCCGAAACGCTTAATGGTCGGGGTTACCGCGCCGAAGCACTGCATGGTGGTCTTGGCCAAGAACATCGCGATCGCGTCATGGGTCGCGTGCGCAATGGAACAGCCGATCTCTTAATTGCTACCGATGTCGCCGCCCGTGGTTTGGATATTGATGTCCTCACCCATGTGGTGAATTTCGATGTTCCATCGGCGCCTGAGTCCTATGTGCACCGCATTGGTCGCGTTGGTCGTGCTGGACGCGAAGGAATGGCCATCACATTGGTTGAACCACGTGAAAGTCGCTTACTTTCCAATATCGAACGAGTTGTCGATGACAAGATTGACGTGCGTCGTCTGCCCACCGTGGCTGACGCTCAAAATCAACGCCTCGCACAAACGGCTGATGTCATTCGCGAAGCCATGGAAGAAGATTTAGAAGACATTCGTCGCGTGGTCGATGAACTTTCTGAAGAATTCGATGTCTACGAAATCGCGCTCGCTGCTATCAAAGTTGTTCATGACAGCCGCACCGGTGACGACAATGAGGTGGAAATCCCCCATGTCGAATTACATCGTTCCGGCAAAAACAAAAACTCGGACGGAAGCCGAAACGGCAAATTCAAAAAAGACAAGTACGAGAAATTTGAAAAGCGCGATAAGCACGACAAGAAGTCGAAGAAGGGTAAGCCTGATTCTTCAATGACTCGCTTGTACTTCCCCATCGGTCGACGCGATCGTGTACGTCCCGGAGATTTGGTCGGTGCTATCGCCGGCGAAACTCGACTTTCCGGTCGCGATATCGGTTCAATTGAAATCGCAGAAAAATTCTCGTTAGTTGAAGTACCTGACACCTCGGTTGACGAAATCGTAAAGGCCATGAAAAAGACGCAAATCCGCGGTCGCAATGTTGTGCCCCGCCGTGAGCGTTTCGAACGTTACGAGCGCTGATTCTTAGGAAAAGACTCCGGCCGCTTCGGCCGCTTGTCGATACCACTGCGCCAAACTCGCCACACTTTCGTGTGCGTTCAATCCACTCGGATTCGGAAGCACCCATAGTTGCGCGCCTTCAAACATCTCGTCGCTCTTTCCGATTGGTGCTTTCACCGAAAAAGCAGCGCGGTATGCCGTAGCCCCTAAAAAGGCCACGACTTCTGGTTGCACTTTGCGCACGAGCCGACGGATTCGCTTTCCACCGGCAAGCAATTGATCTTTGGAAAGTTCATCGGCCCGCGCCGTTGCCACGGCACAGAGGTTGGTGATGGCAATGCCCTTTCCCAAAAGTTCATCCTCGGCCCATTGCGGTAAGCCCATCGAAGCATCGACCAATTTCGAGGTGATCTTCGCCTCCGCTAGTGCAGGCCAAAACCGATTTCCCGGTCGCGCGAAGTGAGCATTTACGGCTGCAGTCCAAAGCCCAGGATTAATGCCAACTAAAAGCAGGCGAACGTTGTCGCCCATCAGGTCGTCAACTCGCTTACCGGCGAATTTGGCCAATTCATCCTTCGTTGGTTTTCTCCCCGCGATGGGTGGTGGTCGCCTCGCCATTGGGAACTACTCCTTCACCGTTCACTTCACACTATGGTCCACTCATGCGATTTTCAGGAAAACGAATCATTGTCACTGGCGCTGCGCAAGGAATTGGTGCCGCCACCGTTGCCCTCTTCCGTAACGAGGGCGCCAACGTTGTTGGTCTCGATATCTCCGATGGCGACGGAATTTTGAAATGCGATGTTTCTAATCCCGAAGAAGTCGATGCCGTCATCGCCAACGCCATTTCGCAACTAGGCGGCCTCGATGTCTTAGCCAATGTTGCGGGCGTGAATTACTTTTCGAAAATCGGCGATATGACGCTCGATGTATGGAACAAGCATTTAGCCGTCAATTTGACCGGCCCAATGCTCGTCACCAAAGCCTGTCTCCCCGCTTTGCGTGAGTCGAAGGGAAATATCGTCACCGTCGGTTCAATATCCGGTTTACAAGGTCAGCCCTACAACTCGTCGTATTGCGCCTCCAAAGGTGGCCTTATGTTGTTCATGCGCGCCTTGGCCGTCGAACTCGCGGCTGACGGCATCCGCGTCAATCTTGTTGCGCCAGGCGGCGTTGACACCGCCATGAGCACGAACGCGCTCAACAACATTCAAGGCGAAATCGATTTTTCCTATTTCCCGAAAATGATGGGCGTCCTAGGCGCCATGATGCCGCCTGAGCGAATTGCCGATGCCATTGCGCATTTCGCATCCGATGCTGCCGCTTCGACAACCGGCGCAACACTGGTTGTCGATAACGGCACCTTATGGTGAAGCGTTACAGATACTTCTTTTTTGCTTCGGCAAATTCTTCTTCGGTAATTGCGCCTGATTTACGCAACGCGTTGAGTTTCTCAATCTGTTCGACAGGATCCTTCCCACCGAGATTGCCAAACCAACCGGTGACATTGCCCCAAACTCCACTGGCGTGATCGCCGATCTTGCTGAGGTCAATCTGCAATTTGCGATCCTCGAACTCACTCATTGTGCGAGCTCGCAGTTTGTAAAGCCCAGCACCAACGGCGACACCAATTAACAGGATCGACCACCAAACGCGGAACGCGGGTGACGGTGACCAGAGCAGGATCAACACATAGAGCACACCGGCGCCGATCCAAAACACATTGGTTTCGGTGTTCATCACCGGTGCAATCACGCGACGCACTGATTGCGCAGCCTTCGACGGTCCAAGCAGCAACATGCCGATAACAATGATGATGCCCCAGGTGATGATGATCCATGCCATTGAGAACAACAACTCTGACACCACTCCGAAGACGACTTTGATCGCCAACGAATATGAGGGGTTATCAACTACAGAGGAAATGATGTTTCCGGTTAAACGTCGGAAGACCAACAACAAAACGCCAACGATGATGATGGCCCAACCGATATTGCGCACGGTGAGACGTCGTCGACCACGAGCCAACCAAATAGCGATGCCGTAAAGGGTAATGATCACGATTGACAAAATCGGACCCATAACTTTGAGGATCTTTACAATCGTCTGCACGGTTGATAGTTGATCGGATTCAAAAATTGTGATCTGACCAACATCAGGCGGGATCTTGTCCATGGCCGCCTTAGGCACGCCTAAATCGGCGCCAACGACACGCACAATTTCGCCAACATCAAGCACGACTTTGCCATCGCTCGATTCGCCGAACTTCATTTTGTCTTCTAAGACATTGACCAACGTTGTGTGCGCCGATCGATTAACTCGATCCCAAATATTTTGCACTCGTTGTGTTCCAAGCAATGCTTCAACGCCGTTTGTTGCTGGCTGCCGCAAGGCACCGCTGATCGTTCCGGCAAGTCCTTTCCAACCATCGGGAAGTTGATCTTCCAATTCGCTCGCAACATCGACATTGGAATAAATCTCATCCACGATGTAAGCGGACAATGCGCTTTGCACTTCGGGTTTGGCCAAAACTTCATTACTGGCTTTGACCCATCGATCGGTATTCAGCACTTGCTGGCGCACCCACACCTGAGAGGCTGTGCCGAACAGGAGAATTGAGGCGAATACAACGAGTACCCAAATTGCTACGCGCCGCCCGCGCGAGATGGCGGCAACGCCGCTGGTGGTTTCACTCATTTACCTAGTTTGGTCGCCAAAACCCCACTGCGCTGGGATTTCAGTCCAATTGTTAGCCGAGTCGCTTGCCAGGGGTGAAGACAATAGGGATGGCGTCGTAGGCCACTGCGAATGTCGCCCCCATTTTCTTTGGCGAAGCACCGGGCGCTAAGCGCCAATCGGGCATTCGCTTCAGTAATTCCTCAAACATCACGCGAATTTCGATTCGGGCCAGTGACGCACCCAAACAAAAATGCGTACCAAACCCAAAAGAAACATGGTGATTATGTTCACGCGTGACATCGAACGTATCGGGATTGTCAAAAACGCGCGGATCTCGATTCGCCGATGAATACATCAGCAGAATTTGATCGCCCGCTTTCATTTCTTTGCCACGGAACTCATGATCTTTCGTAACTGTGCGACGCATATTCAAAATTGGTGTGACCCAACGAATGAACTCTTCCACTCCGGTTTCACCTAGAACATCCGGTTGATCAATCAAAATTTGTCGTTGATCAGGTTGTAAAGCAAGTTCGCGAATAATCGTGCCGATCACGGTACGAGTTGTTTCCGCACCACCGTCGAGAAGTAAAAGACATTCAGAAATGATTTCGCCTTCGTTCCAAAGACGGCCACCCTGCTCGGTATGACACCAGGTGGAAATGAGGTCATCTTTGGGCTCAGCGCGACGTTGCGCAATTAAATCCAACACCGTCATCGAAAATTCCATGATCGCCGTTTGTGATTTTTCCGAAATCGGTGCCGGCGATCCATCCGGTGGGTTTTGTCCCGATTCGAACATTGTCACTTCGGACCACTCGCGTAATTTCGGCCAGAGTTCGGGCGGAAATCCGAGTTTCTCGCCAATCAGAATGGCCGGCAATGGCGACGCCAACGATTCAATCGCTTCGCATTCACCTTGTTCAATGACATTGTCAATGAGTTCAGTCACCACTTGACGAATACGCGTTTCAATTTGTTTTACGGCACGCGGAGTGAATTGGCGCGCCACCAACATCCGCTGTTGCTGGTGATCGGGATCATCCCGATTGATCATTGATGTGTCGTCGGTTTGATCGGTAGCAGGACGCGAACCGTGAACAGACGTATAGAGGCCGGCATCTTTTTCGATGGCGACAATGTCTTCGTAGCGGGAGATTCCCCACAGTTTGTGAATCGGGTCCCAGTAAACAGGGTCGTTATCGCGCAACCATTGGTATCCCTCATACGGATCTTCATAAAACTTGGGATCCAACAAGTTGATATATGGTCGTGTTTCAGCTGTGGTCACGGCTCCCCCTCCGTTGGCACGAACTTTTTGGTGCGCTTGCCGCACGTTGTCTACCAGTATTGACTAGGAAATGCTTCGAAGGGGATCGCAATGGAAAAAAATTCGGACATACATTCTCCAAGTAATGAAGTAACTGAAGTAGATGCCCTAATCATCGGCGCAGGGTTTGCCGGTATGTACTCCCTTATTCGCTGCCGCCAAATGGGATTTCGTGCACTCGCCGTTGACGCTGCCGGTGATGTTGGCGGAACGTGGTTCTGGAATCGTTATCCGGGAGCCCGCTGCGATATCCGTTCCATTGACTATTCCTACTCCTTCGATCCCGAACTCGAACAGGAATGGGAGTGGTCAGAAAAATACGCCACCCAACCAGAGATCCTTGCGTATGCCAACCATGTTGCCGATCGCTACGACTTGCGGCGCGATATTCGCTTTTCCACTCGCGTAACACAATTGCAGTGGCAGAACGATGTTTGGAATGCGCAAACCGATACCGGCGAAGAACTGCGCGCGCAATTTGTCATCATGGCCGTAGGTGCACTTTCACAGGCCAAGAATCCTGAAGTTGAAGGCGCCGAAACTTTTAACGGAACCATTGTGCACACCGGTCATTGGCCAGCCACTGGAGTTGATGTTCGGGGCAAGAGAGTTGCAGTTATCGGCACCGGTTCATCGGGAGTGCAGGCAATTCCACTACTGGCACAAGAGGCGGCCGAACTTATTGTTTTCCAGCGCACGCCGAATTACGTCGTTCCCGCCCAAAATCGAAAACTCGATGCTGACGAAGTCGCCGATATCAAAGCGTCGTATCGACAGCACCGACACGCTCAGCGTTATTCGCATGGCGGTGTCGTATCTCCACAACCAACGAAATCTCTTTGGGACGCATCCGAACAAGAACGCCAAGAAAAATTCGATGCTGCGTGGGATGAAGGAATGCTGTTTTCCTTTCTTGGTTCCTACACCGACGTCATGATTGATGAATCCGCCAATGAAGTTGTGGCGGAGTATTTACGAAACCGCATTCGAAGCATTGTCAAAGACCAGAACGTGGCCGAAAAACTTTGTCCTCGCTCCTACCCCTTGGGCACGAAACGTCTCTGCTTAGGTACGAACTATTACGAGACGTTCAATCGAGAAAACGTTTCGCTAGTTGACCTTCGGGAAACTCCAATTGAACGCATTGTCGCCTCTGGCATCGAAACCAGCGCGCAAACGTATGAAGTAGACGTAATCGTTTTCGCCACGGGGTTCGATGCCATGACTGGTCCACTCTTGGGACCGATCATTACCGGTGTGTCGCAAAAACTTTCCGAAGCCTGGGAAGCCGGGCCACAAACATTCATGGGAATTGCCGCCCATGATTTTCCCAATATGTTCATGATTACAGCGCCGCAAAGCCCGTCTGTACTCACCAACATGATGGTGAGCATTGAACAACATGTGGAATGGGCAACCGACCTCATGTCTTGGATGCGCGATAAAAATTTCCGCGTCTTCAATCCGCAACTCGAACCACAAACCGAATGGGTGTCGTTAGTCAACATGATCAGCGACTTCACGCTTTACCCCAAAGGAAACAGTTGGTATCTAGGCGCCAATGTTCCTGGCAAGCCGCGCATCTTCATGCCCTATCTCGGCGGCGTAGGCCCGTATCGCGAACAATGCGATGAAGTCGCTAACGACAACTACCGCGGTATTGATTTTTCCTAGCGCGCAGCTATGCGTCCATAACCCGATGGCGGATTCGAACTCCACCAACCGATCATCGAAGTGATATTCACGCCGTTAGCAGTATGAATGACTTGTCCGCCACCGATGTACAGAGCCACATGCTGCGAGCCCGTAGGTTCACCACCCCAACCTTGCGGATCCCAGAACACTAAATCGCCCGGTTGCAATTGCGATTGCGCAATGCGCACCGTGCTGCGGTACATGGCGCCGGAATAATGCGGCAAGGAAATACCGACCTGGCGATAGGCCCACATCACAAAGCCCGAACAATCGAAAACATCAGGGCCGGCTGCGCCCCATGAATATCCTGCGCCGATTTTGGTTCTAGCGGCCGCAATTGCGCCGGCCGCACCGCCACCAGGATTGGGTGCATTGTTGTTCACAATGCCAGTGAAACCACGTCCAGCGGTGGCCCGAGCTGCTGCTTCGGCCCGACGACGGTTTTCTTCTTCAACCAATGCACGCAGTTCACCTTGGACACGGTTGTTGAGGGCGCGCACTTCAGCGGCGGCTGAATCAGCCGAACGCTTTAATTCAGCAATCTGATCGACCTTGCCTTGGGCATCTCGTTCTAAAACAGCCAATGCTTTTTCGTCTTCGCTAGCGCGCTGCTCGGCGGCCCGCAGTCGATCGATGAGATCCTGACGATTACCCGAAAGAGTCTCCAAATACATTTGCCGCTGCACACCAGTTCCGGGCTCGGACGACAAAACAACGTCAATTGTCGAGTCTCGGTCACCGTTTGAATATGCATTGATGGCGTAGGTGCGAACCTCGGTGCGGGCGAGGTCAGCCTCACGTCGGGTTTGTTCCATAAAGGCCCGAGTGGCATCGATCTTCTCTTGGATCTGCAGTAATTCGTAATTGGCAGTCTCGTATTGGCCGTTAATACGCATGGCTTGTTCATCGAGCGCAGCCAATCGAGCGGAAATCTCCGCGGCCTCGGCCCTTTTTTCCGCAATGGTCACTGCACCGGCCGGACGAAGCGTCAACGACGCCGCCAGAGCAGCAACAACTAACCCGAGACTTATTGCCAGCCGCTTCATGAGATACCCAAGCCTAGTTTGTGCACCCCGTACGCCAAAAGGCGGGTGGACTATTGCCCCATTTCAGGCCAAATTACCCATAGACAGGGCCCTGAACTGGGATTATGCAATTCCGTCGGAATCAGTGCTGCCTTAGCAGAACTTCGTGAATTGTGCCGTCGAGATCGGTAAAGCCCAATTCCCGAGCCAAATCCGCCGAGCGGAAGGCATGACCGGAGCGAGTCTCCAGGTCATCGCATTCGTAAAGCGCCACCACGGCCCGACCCAAAAATCGCGGCGATTCGGCTCCCGAAAGATCGAGACGGCCTTCCCCCGGAAGTTCCAAGTACGTCTGGTCTCCGTCGGTAACCGCGCCCAGTTCCAAAAGTTCGGTGCGCACCAGGCCTGGCCATAAAGACACCACGCTTACCGTGGTTCCGGCCAGTTCATGAGCCATATCGGAGGTCATCTTGTCGAGGGCTGCTTTACCGGCGCCATAAAGAACATTGTGACCGTAGGACTGCGAACCAGACGACGAAACATTGACGATTAAACGACCACCGTTCAACAAAAGCGGCGCCGCCAACACACTGGCCACATAATGCGAACGCGTTCCGATGTTGATGACCTGATCCCAGGCTTCAATCGGTAGTTCCCAGAACTTCTTTCCTAACCACGGAACTAAATCGGGCGCGGAGTAAACGTTGTTCACCAAAACATCGATGTGATCTTGTTCGGATGCGATTCGGTCAAAGAGAGCGCGAACTTGCGCGTCATCATGATGATCGCAAGCCACAGCGATACCAGTACCGCCGAGTTCATTAATCTCGGCGACGGTCTCACCAATAGTGCCCGGAATCGCTCCCGGTTCGACGGTGCGTCCCGTGACGTAGACCGTAAAACCTTTTGCTCCTAATTCGACCGCAATTCCTTTTCCGATTCCTCGGCTTGCGCCCGTAACAACGGCAACCTTGCTCATATTTGCTCCGTAGTTTCTCGTTACAACTTTTGGTCTTACTTCTTGGCCGGCTGTTTAGTGCCCGCGATGATGGCGCTCCATGTCGCCAAATCGCGATCATCGGCTAACCGACCAACGCGAGTGACAGTGTCAACATCCGGTGAAAGCGCGCGCAATGCACCGGCGGTGCATTCCTCGGGCTTTTTGGTGGCAAACGGATTGAACTTGTAATGCTTCATTGCGTTTTGATGCGAAATTTTGTTGATCGTTGCATCGTCGAGCCCTTCGAGAGTTTTCAATAACTCTTCAGGCGCATTGGGCCAAGTTCCATCGGAATGCGGATAGTCCGATTCCCAACACACATTGTCAATGTTGAAATGATGCAGAAGTTCGGGACCAACTGTTTCTTTGATAAAGCACACCAAAATATGGTCACGGAAAATTTGTGTCGGCCCGCCGGTCTTCGAGAAGTCGTGTTGAATCCAACCGCCATGTCGTTCATTGACATGTTCACTGCGCCAAAGGAAATACGGAATCCAACCGATATCGCCTTCAGTGAGCGAGAACTTCAATGTGGGAAAACGTTCCCAGAACGTGGCCCACACCAAATCAATAAGTGTGTAAACGGTTCCCGCTGATGAGAGCGACATCGCTACACCTGCCGGTGCATCGCTTGAAGCCATTGTTGAACGCGAGGAGGAACCTAAATGGCAAGCCAACACCGTTTCGGTGTCAACACAGGCCGCAAACAGCGGATCCCACGCACCCGAATGGATAGATGGCATTCCCAACGCTTCAGTGTTTTCCGAAAACGTCACGGCAAAACAACCTTTATCGGCTAAGCGGTAGACCTCTTTTACGGCTTTATCGATATCGAAAAGCGGCAACATTCCGCAAGGAATAAACCGATCGGGATACGCACCACACCATTCGTCAACATGCCAATCGTTATAGGCCTTGATCATGATTTCGTTGATTTCACGATCAGGACCTTGATTGAGAACTTGGCCGGAAAAACCCGTCCAGTTTGGAAAGTTCAAGCCGGCAAGTTGTCCGCCAGCATTCATATCGCGCACGCGCTCATGAACGTCCCAACATCCTTTACGCATTTGGTCGTAACGGGACGCATCAACATTGAAATATTCCGGTGGCTTACCGGCCACCGCATTCAAGCCAAGATTCCGTCCCCGTAAATCGCCGTACCACCATTGTTCAATTCCGTTTTCGTCGGTTCGAACTTCGGGCGCGTACTTTTTGTATTTCGCCGGAACGTGCGCGTCGAACATCGTTGCTGGCTCAGCAATATGGTCGTCAACGCTGATCAAAATCAGGTCTTCCGCTTTCATGTTCCCTCCCGCTACTTACGTAAACGATGAATGATTATGACGATGCTGCGTGAACAACCACGCTGCGACACCTCAGTGTCCAGGTCGCGGACCGTCGTGTTGAATGATTTCGATGAGGTAGCCATCGGGGTCGTACACAAACGCAACAATGACTGGCCAACGATCGAGTCGTTCGGGCTCCATAACTGAGCCGTAACCAGCGTCGACTGCTTTTTTCCAAGTTGCTGCGCAATCGTCAACGTTGATGTAAATCTTCCAAAGCGCGTGTCCATGATCAATTGGCTGCGGGCGCATTGTCTCGGCGAACTTGGCTAATTGAATTCGTCCGCCACCTTCGGGACCAGCCAAATGCACTTCGTTGACATTTGGAATTTCCGTGCGACCTTGTTCTTGTAATCCCATGATCTCGGTATAGAAGTGAACTGATCGTTCGAGATCACTTACCGCAATGCAGAACTGCCCAACTGTTGAGCCCATCATTCCCCCCGCTTAGGCGTAAGACGACTGCCGCCCCCGCTGCGAAAACGGTACTCCATAAGACCGAACTAGCGTGGGCCGAACTAGCGTTACTTCGGGGCCTAGAAGGGGGAACTATGAAAGATCTAACTGGCAAAGTTGCGGTCATTACTGGCGGTGCTGGCGGTATCGGTAAAGCCATGGGTGAACGATTCTTGGCGGAGGGCATGAAAGTTGTCCTTTCCGACCTCAACGAACAAGCGCTCGAAGGAACCGTGAATGAATTACGGGGCCAAGGTGGCGACATCATTGGCGTCACCGCTGATGTTTCCAAATTGGATTCAGTCGAAGCATTACGAGATGCGACGCTGTCAGCTTTTGGCAAAGTGCACGTTGTTTGCAATAACGCTGGCGTTGCTTCAGGTGCCCATGGTCGGCTTTGGGAACACGAAATTAACGATTGGCGTTTTGCCTTTAGCGTGCATGTCTACGGCGTTATCAATGGCATCAATGCGTTCGTTCCTTATTTACTTGAACAAGATGAAGAAGCACACGTTGTAAATACATCATCCAACAACGGTGGTTTTTCTCCTATTGCCGCTTCACCCACCTACGCCACTTGTAAAGCCGCCGTGGTCACTCTCTCGGAATGCCTCTTCGGACAGCTCCAAGAAGTGAATCCGAAAATCGGCGTCTCTGTTTTGTTCCCCACCGGAAAAACTAAGGGTGTTTTGAATACCGGCATCTGGGCGGCAGCACCACGACCGGAAGGTTATGAAGCCGATGCTCCGATCGATCACACGCACAAAATGGCCGGCTGGATTCAATCCATGGAACAAGCCGGCACACCAGTAGAGATCACTCCGTTATCGGAAGTTGCTGACACTGTGGTCGACGGTTTGTTGGCCAATCGTTTTTGGATGGTCGAAGAAGGACGATTCGAAGATGCAGTGCGCGAGCGAACTGACATCATTTTGCGCCGTGACTATCCTCTCTACCAACGATGAATGACTTACTGCACTCCTCATTGCATCGCCGCATGTCGGTAATGCATGGCTTGTATTACCAAGCCGTTGGCTCAATGGACGCTGAGCATGTCAATCACTTTGAAAAGCCTGGCGTCTTACCAATTGCCTTTTCGCTTTTTCATTACACCAACATTGAAGATGGTTCATTCATGATCATCACCGGTGAAATGCCGATTTGGAATGATGAATGGCAAGAGCGCGTTGGTATGGCCATCAATGATCACGGTAAAGAACGAACCGTTGACGAAATGGTGAATCAACGCATCGGCGATTTCGAAGCGTTCAAGGAATACCAACGTCAGGTTTTTCAACGCACCGAGGATTACATCGCAGCAATGGATCCGGCGGACTTCACACGGGTTGTTATTCCCCGACCTTTCCCAGCCACAGTGGCCAGCACCTATTCCGCCCGAGTTGCCGGTGAACAAGGAATCACCGTGCTCGACGGGTTCGAATGTTGGATGTATCAACATGGACTTCGCCATATGGGCGAAATCGAATTAGCGCGTGGTTTCGTCGGTCTGGGAGGGATGACCAGTTAACACTCCCGAACTCGACCCCACGCGTCCATTAGCCACTCTTGATGAGTTGGTTTGGAAAATCAGTTGGGAAGCGCGTCCTGCCTATCGCGGGCGTCTCCATGCCATCGCAGCGTTTGTAGCCCCTGCTGCTGCCGCGGCCGTCATTACACGCGCCACACCAGGACGCAATCGCATTGCTGCTGCTGTTTATGGCGCAGGCCTCTGCGGTTTATTTGCTGTATCCGGCGCATACCACCGGCTTTCGCGCTCGCGTAAGTGGGCAGAGCGCATGCGTCTCATCGATCACTCGATGATTTACGTCATGATCGCCGGAACTTGGACTCCAATCGTTGTCGCAGTCTTACCCCCGAAATATTCGCGGTTAGTTCTGGGTGCTGTATGGGGATCGGCCGCAAGTGCCATTGGAGCCAAAGTGGCGTTCTTAGATGAAAAGAATCGTGCCGGTTCTTGGTTCTATCCCGTTTTGGGTTTAGCCGGTGCCGGGCTTGCGCCCGCAGTAGCCAAGGCTGCCGGAAAAAGTTCAGTGGCACTCTTAAGCGCCGGCGGCGCGGCCTACATCGGCGGCGCCATTATTTTCGCCACGCGCAAACCAAATCCGTGGCCGAAAAAATTCGGCTATCACGAAATTTTTCATACCGCAGTCGTTGCCGGAGTGGCATCGCATTTTGCGGTGATTTGGAAACTGGTTGGTCCTCGTAAACGGCGTTAACGATGAGCGCGCACTAAGCGGCCTGGGCGTTCACCAGTATCGATATCAGATCGACGCGTGACTTTTCCGTTCACGATGGTGGCGACATATCCCGACGCATCTTGCAAAATCCGACGACCGCCAGCCGGTAAATCCTCAACCGGACGAGGTGGCGCAAGACGAAGATTTTCAACATCGATCAAGTTCAGATCGGCGCGCTTTCCAATTTCGATAGTGCCGCGATCAACTAAGCCAACTGCTTGTGCCGTAAGCGCACTCTGTTTGCGCACCATTTCTTCGATGGTGAATTTTCCGCCGCGCACTCGGTCCCGCGTCCAGTGTGTGAGCAAATACGTTGGCGCCGATGCATCGCAAATAAACCGCACATGCGCGCCACCGTCGCTTAAACCAAGCACGGTGTCGGGATGTTCCAACATCTTTTGTAAATGATCTTGTGACATCTGGGCGTAATTGGTGAACGCACCTAACAACAAATCACCCGTGGCGATGGCGTCGTATAACGCTTCCCAAGGACTAACACCGTTTGCTTCGGCCAATCCGGCAACGGAACGATCGTGCGTGGGTTCATAATCGGGCGGGTCACCCAAAACAAAAAGACGATCAAACATAAATTCCGTTGATTCAGCAATCATTTCGTATTGACGATGCGGATCAGCGGGAAGGTTCTCTTCGCTCAGAATTGCCGCTTTGACTTCTGGCTTTTGCAATTCGCGCAAAAGTTCTTCATACGAAAGTTCGTTTTCTAAACGGCGATATGTAGGTCGGCGCATAAGACCGTGATAGGTGGCAACACCAATCAACATGCCACCAGGCCGTGCCGCAATTTGCGGAATGAGATTGGCGCCTGCCGCATTTTCGCGACGAACCGCTTCAAGTTGTTCTGCCCATAAATCAGGTGCACCCATTGATTGCACCATCAAAAAAGAAACGGGCGCATTTGTTCGGCGTGACACTTCCGCCAACAATGCGATTTCACCTAAAACCAAATCGGGATTGTCACCCGTTTCACCCGATGGCACCGCTTCAAAAAGACCGCCGCCAGCGTCCATCATTGCTTGCGCTAACGCCACTAATTCCGTTTGACTAGCAAACGTTCCTGGCACCAAGGTTCCGTCCAAAGTTGTGTGGTTCAACGAACGCGAGGTCGAAACGCCAATAGCGCCCGCGGCAATTGCATCTTTTACGCATTGCACCATTTCGGCCAACTCTTCTTCGGTCGGCTCAACTTCAAGTGCGCCCCGCTCGCCCATCACATATACCCGTAATGGCGCATGGGGCAGAAACGCAGCCACGTCCATTGAAAATTCTCTCGCCGCTAATGCATCGAGATACTGCGGGAAGGTTTCCCATGACCACTGAATTCCTTCGTGCAACGCCGTGCCCGGAATATCTTCGACGCCTTCCATCAACTCAACGAGCCACTCTTCTTTTCCTGGGCGAACTGGTGCAAAGCCAACTCCACAGTTACCTAAAACCACCGTGGTGACACCATGCGATGCGGATGGATCTAAAAGTGAATCCCAAGTGGCTTGTCCGTCGTAATGCGTGTGAATGTCAACAAATCCGGGAGCGAGCACCATGCCTTTGGCGTCGATCGTTTCGACGGCATCATCAGTCACCGTTCCGATCGCCACAATGCGACCATCAGCAATACCAACGTCACCGCGATAGGCCGGTGCACCAGTGCCATCAACAATGACGGCGTTGAGAATTCGCAGATCCAACATGGCTCGATGCTAGACCTCGGGCCGTTGCCACCTTCTGAATAGTTGAACCGCACAATGGCGGCGGGTACTGTATTGAACAGCGTTCAGTTCACTTGTTTGTTCTGGCGTCTCGAAAACCCGCTCGAACATTGGAGTTGAAATGAGTGAAGCAGAAGCATCCCGCTTCTTTCTCGAACTGGAACAAAGTTCCGAATTGCAATCAGCCGTATCAAGCAATCCTGGTAAGCCGGAATTGATTTATCCGCTCATCGTGCAAAAAGGATTCGATTGCACAATCGATGAACTGCGTGAAGCCTTTATTGAATACGCGGCCAGTCGCTTAGGTGAAGATCAACTCGATTCTCTAGCCGCCGGTCTTTCAAAAGGCGATCAAATCGTTCTTTACACGTGCCCAGCATTGTTAGGCGCGGGCCTCGCCGTTGGCTTTGCGGCATCCGCTGCGGCTGCTATTTAACTTGGTGTCGGAGGGGGGACTTGAACCCCCACGCCCTTGCGGGCACTAGCCCCTCAAGCTAGCGCGTCTGCCTATTCCGCCACTCCGACGTGGCACCCTTACGGGTTGTACTCAACGTTTTAGTGCGGGTAGCACCTCCGTCAAGCCGAGCGCACAAACTAGCGCAACCGGCACAACAAAATTAAGCCCGCAAAATCGGGCCGCCATGAGGGCACGAAGTCTGAATGTTTAGAGCCGGCCAGCCGCCGTGGCCGCTTGCTCGGCAGCGGTCAACTGTCCATCAATAATTGCCAATCCGCCCTGCCAGAACTGTGGATCGGCCAAATCGACTCCCACCATCTTTCCAAGTTCTTCTGGGGATCGTGATCCTCCGGCGCGCAACAAATTCAGGTACGAAGGCACGAACGCATCGCCATGCTTTTCGAATTCGGCATACACCGCCAATGCCAACAGTTGGCCATAAGCGTAGGCGTAGACGTATCCCGGCGTAGCGATGAAATGCGGAATGTAACTCCACCATGATCGATAGCCATCGGTAACCGTGACGGAGTCACCCAACATCTGCGTCTGCGTTTGCTCCCAATACGAATTGAAATCGTCAATGGAAAGTTCGCCTTGTTCACGCCGATGCGTATGCACACTGTTCTCAAAACGATTCATCGCTACTTGACGAAAGACAGTAGCGATCTGCCCTTCCAGACTTTCCGCCAATAGCGAAAGGCGCGCATCGGGATCGCTCGTTTCAGAAAGCAATCGACCGAATGTCACCGTCTCTCCAAATACCGATGCTGTTTCCGCCAATGTCAGCGGTGTTGATTGATGAAAGATTCCTTGTTCACGCGCCAAATACGCATGCAATCCATGTCCAAGTTCATGTGCCAAGGTCAGAACATCGCGACGCGTGCTGGTCCAGTTCAAAAGCAAATAAGGATGAACACTGGGAACCGTATAAGCGCAAAATGCACCTGGCCGCTTCCCCGCACCAATAGGTGCATCAATCCATTTCTTATCCACGAACAAACGAACAACATCCGCCAGTTCTTGCGAAAACGAACCGTACGCGTCGGTCACAATTTCCACTGACTCTGACCAACCGAATTGATCATCAACCGACGCAACTGACGCCATACGGTCGTAATCGGCCAAGCGATCAACGCCCAAAATTGAGGCCTTTAAGCGGTACCAACGTTGCGGAATGTCATAGCGAGATACGACCGCATCAATTAATGCCTGTACGGATTCATCGCTGGCTTCGTTGGAAAGATTGCGCGACGCAATCCAACTGGAGTAACCCCGCAAACGATCATCGGTTGCTTTATCGCTCATCAGTGTGTTGAACACATAGGCCCGCGTGCGCAATCCCGGCTCAAGCGCTTTCGTAATTGCGGCTGCCGCAATTTGTCGTCGCTCACGGTCGGGAGATGAAAGTTGTGAAAGACCTTGTTCAAGACTGGTTGTTCCCTCCGGAAGTTCAACTTCGATAACCGATGTGAGTTCATCGAAAAGTCGACTCCAAGCGGACGATCCCGAAACGGTTTTTTCCGCCAGAATTTTTTCTTCCGCTTCAGTCAATAAATAAGGGCGATAACGGCGGGCGGACTCTAGATGCCAGCGATACGGCAAAAGTCGATCATCAGCAATAAGGGCATCAGCAATGGCGTCGTCCACTTCGGCCCATTCCAATTCAAAGAAAAGAAGTTGCGTGCTGATTTGTGTCGCTACTTCCTGAAACTTTTGCATTGCGGCACCACGAGCAGGATCGGAGGTGTCGGTGGCAAAACGCAACGACACATAGGAACCAGCGCGGCCTAATGCGTCGTTAAGCGCGGCTTGTTGTTGCATGACGACCGCGAGTTCTTCGGCCGTCAAGGAAGAGATTTTGCCTCGATACTTTTGCAGCGACTCCGCCAGATCCGCTGCCTCTTGACAAAGTCGCTCTACTTCCGATTCATCGTTGCCACCCAGCAAATC
>JBEGMF010000010.1:0-13465 GCA_041183205.1 Actinomycetota bacterium
CGGCTGTTGTTGGCGAAGCAGAAATTCTTGGTCAAACCCGTCGTGCTTGGGAGATTGCCCAAACCGAAGGTGCTGCAGGTTCGCAACTCAATTTGCTCTTCCGTCACGCTTTAGAAACCGGAAAGCGCGCACGCACCGAAACTTCAATCGGTCGTCATATCGCTTCGGTTTCAACGGCCGCAGTTGCCATGGCGGCGCAACATCTTGGTTCATTACAAGGTCGCAGCGTATTAGTTATCGGTGCGGGCGAAATGGGCGAAGGCATGGTGCGCGCCATCATGGAAAACGGCATAAGCGATTTGCTAATTGCTAACCGCACACCCGAACGAGCACAGGAATTAGCGGAACGTTTGGGTGGACGCGCCATTGGTTTAGATGAATTGCCGGCCGCGTTAACCAAGGTTGATTTGTTACTCACTGGCACCGGTGCCAATTCGATGATTATCGAACACGCTCATGTAGATCGCGTGATGCAAAACCGCAATGGTCGCGACATTCTGGTAGTCGATGTTGCTGTGCCCCGTGACGTTGATCCCGCCGCTGGACAAATTCCGGGTGTCACGATTTTGGACATGGATGATTTGCGTGCCTTCGCCGATGCCGGCATGGCCGAGCGAAAGCGCGAAGTTGAACTCGTTGAGTCGATGTGCGCCGAAGAAGTAAATCGTTATCTTTCGGTTCGTTCGGCACGTGAAGTTGCACCGTTAGTGGCTCGTCTTCATGATGAGGCCGAGGAAATTCGTCTCGCCGAAATCGATCGTTTACGGGCCCGTCTGGGCGACCTTGATGAACGCCAACTTGAAGCTTTAGACGCTTTAACAAAGGGCATTGTGGCCAAGTTGCTACATCAGCCCACCGTTCGCTTAAAAGATGCAGCGGGCACTCCGCGCGGCGAACGTTTGGCTGAAGCATTGCGCGACCTTTTCGAGTTGTAATGCGCATAGCCACGCGGGGAAGTGCGCTGGCGTTATGGCAGGCCGAAACTGTTGCCTCGCTAGTAGGCGGCGCCGAATTAGTCATTGTTGAAACGGTCGCTGATAAGCGACTTGATATTCCCATCGATGCCATGGGTGGCAAGGGAGTCTTTGTCAAAGAAGTGCAGGCCGCCGTATTAGATGGCCGCGCCGATATCGCTGTGCACTCGGCGAAAGATCTGCCGGCGGAAACGCCTGATGGTTTGCAAATTGGCGCGGTGCCAACTCGTGGCATAGTCAATGATGTTTTAGTTGGTTGTCGACTGGCTGATTTACCGCAAGGCGCGCATGTCGCCACGGGTTCGCAACGTCGCCGCGTACAACTCGAATTACTTCGACCCGATCTTCGTTTCTCTGGATTGCGCGGCAACATCGCTACTCGTTTGCAAAAAGCGGCTGATTTCGACGCCATTGTTATGGCCGCAGCCGCGCTTGATCGTTTACAACTCACACCCGATGTTGTTGATGTGCTCGGTGTTGACGTGATGATCCCGCAAGTTGCACAAGGTGCGTTAGCAGTGGAATGTCGCCGCGATGACAATGTCACCTTGCAAAAACTTGCCGCCATTGAAGACCCGGTAAGTCGTTTATGTGTCGATGTCGAGCGTGCATTTCTTTCTGAATTAGGTGGCGATTGCAATCTCCCAATTGGCGCCTATGCACAATTACTCGGCGATGAAGTTTCGATTTCGGCTTTTTGTGCGCACGATCCGGAAGCAGCGGAAAAGTCTTTTGGTGCGGTATGGAAAACCGTGCAGTGTTCTGCCGGCGAGGCGATTGCTGCGGCTCGCCAACTTGCACGCGAGATTTAAATGTCTGATTTTGAAGAAGAGCGCGAGGTTGGTGTTGGTCCGCACCCTTTACCGTGGCCGGATGATCCGCGTTTTGATCCTGAACTTTTAGCCAATGGCGATCGTCGCAATGTATTGGATCATTATCGTTACTGGAGCAACGATGCGATTGTCGCTGATTTAGAAACCAAACGACATTCATTTCATGTCGCCGTTGAAAATTGGCAGCATGATCTCAATATCGGAACCGTTGTGCGCACTGCTAATGCATTCAATACCGCCGGTGTTCATATCGTGGGCAAAAAACGTTGGAATCGCCGCGGCGCCATGGTGACTGATCGTTATCTCACCGTGCATCATCACAACGACGTTGCCGAATTAAAAACCTGGTGTGATGAGGTCGGCCTTGTCATCGTCGGTATCGATATCGTGCCTGGTTCGATTCCTATTGAAACCGTCGAATTGCCCCAAAATTGTTTGTTGCTTTTTGGTCAAGAAGGGCCGGGATTGAGTGAACAAGCCTGCGCTTCAGCGCAGATGATCTGCTCGATTGCCCAATTCGGTTCAACTCGCTCAATCAATGTTGGAGTTGCTGCCGGCATTGCTATGCATACGTGGATACGCCAACACGCGCCGATACCGCAGTAAATCGCTCACAGCGCAACTTTCGGTGGTAGACCAAGCGCAGTGAAAACAGTTTGGATTTTGGGCGATCAACTGCGACGTGACACCGGTGCCTTAGCTCCGTATAAGGCTGGTGAAGTGCGCGTCCTTTTGGTGGAAAGCACCGCCAAACTGCACGGTCATCGACAACGCTTACATTTTGTTATCGCTTCTATGCGACGTTTTGCTGAAGAGTTGAAAGCCGAAGGGTTCAAGGTCGACTATCGCAAAGCGCCGACAATGCAAAAAGGTTTCGACGAACATTGTCAGCAACACAAACCCGACGAAGTCATTGCCATGTCGCCGATGTCGTACGACGGCCTCCAACTTTTGCAGCGCAATAACGTCACCATTGTCCCCAACGATCAATTTCTGTGTTCCGCCGAAGAGTTTGCGCAATGGGCGGGGGAGAAGAAATTCAAAATGGAGGACTTCTATCGTTGGCAACGACGTCGCCTCTCAATTTTGATGGATGGCAAAGAACCCGCTGGTGGTCGTTGGAATTTCGATGCCGATAATCGAGAGCCGCCACCAAAAGATGGACGTCGCTGGCCCGCGCCAATTGTCGACAAGTTGGATCGTATTGATGCCCGCGTCATTGCTGATGTGGGTGGCTATGGCAAAGCGCCCGAAGGTTTGTGGTCGACCACGCGCAAAGGTGCATTAGCGCGATTACGTCAATTCGTTGACGAGGTATTGCCGCTCTTCGGACCTCATGAAGATGCGATGTTGAAAAGTGAGTGGAAACTGGCGCATTCGGCGTTAAGCCCGTATCTCAACATTGGTTTGTTATCGCCCGCGGAAGTTGTTGCCGCGGTTGAAGAGGCGTATCGCGCCGGAAACGTTCCGATTGCATCGGCGGAAGGTTTCATTCGCCAAGTCATCGGTTGGCGTGAATATGTGTGGGGTTTGTATTGGCTCTGGATGCCTGACTATCGAAATCTCAATGAATTGCAGGCTGATCAACCGCTTCCGCCTTCGTTCACCGGTGCCGCTACCGATATGGCATGTATTCGCCATGTTGTTGACGGCGTGAATGAGCGAGCGTGGGTTCATCACATTGAACGCTTAATGATCTTGGGCAATTTCACGCTGACCTATGGCGCTATCCCGCAACAAGTAGTGAAGTGGATGTGGCATTCATTTATCGATGGTGCCGAATGGGTGATGCTCCCCAATGTGATCGGTATGGCGCTTTATGCCGATGGTGGGCGAATGGCCACCAAGCCGTATGCATCGTCGGGTTCGTACATCAACCGCATGTCGGATTACTGCGGTGATTGCCGATTCAATTTCAAAGAACGCATTGGCGAAAATGCTTGCCCGTTCACCACGTTGTATTGGGATTTTCTGGCTCGCAACGAAGAGTCTCTGAAGTCCAATCATCGTCTGGGTAACCAAATGGGCTCAATGCGCAAAATGCAAAACTTGGATTTAGTGCGCGAACGCGCCGTTGAAATACGCGCCGCAATTGCAAACGGAGAGTTGTAACTCCGTTTATTGCACGCCGGCTACTTCATAACCGGCTTCATCAATTGCGGCCCGAACTTGGTCTTCACTAATTGAACCTTCAACGGTGACCAACTTGTTTTCGAGATCAATGTTGACCGACTCAACGCCATCTAAGGGAAGTAATTCGCCTTCGATAGCGGCTTGGCAATGACCACAAGAAATTCCGGGAACTGAATACGTTTTCGCCATGATGTTTCCTTATTTAAAGCGCTTTAAACGCAGCGAATTGGTGACAACAAAAACTGAAGAAAAGCCCATCGCGCCGGCCGCAATCATGGGATTGAGTAAACCAAATGCGGCCAACGGAATAGCGGCCACGTTATAAGCGAAAGCCCAAAATAGATTGCCCTTAATGGTGCTTAGTGTGCGGCGCGATAACGAAATCGCCGTAGCCGCCGAGCGTAAATCGCCACTCACAATGGTGAGATCGCTTGCCTCGATAGCCACATCGGTGCCGGTACCAATAGCTATGCCCAGATCGCTTTGAGCGAGAGCGGGAGCATCGTTGATTCCGTCGCCCACCATCGCTACAACTTTTCCTTGTTGTTGGTAGCGCGTGATTTCATCAACTTTTCCGGCCGGCAGCACTTCGGCCACCACCGCATCAACACCAACAACATCACCAATCTTTTTGGCGGTGCGCGCGTTGTCGCCCGTCACCATGACAACTTCCAAACCTAAATGGTGAAAACGCTCAATGGCTTCAACACTGGTGGATTTCAGTGAATCGGCCACTCGAAATAATGCCGATGCACAAAGTTGTCCTTCAGCATTTTCTATTCCGGCTAAGACCGCCGTTTCGCCGCTTTCTTCACTTTGATGTTTTGCATTGTCTAACGATGAATCGATCCGATGGAATAACGATGCTTTACCAACGCCGACCACCTTCGGTCCTTGATCGGTTTGCACGGTGGCCATTACGCCTTGACCCGGCGTATTCACAAACTGAGAAACGTCGAGTACATCAACAGAGGCGGCAATAGCGGCCGCAATTGGATGCTCCGATTGCGCTTCTACTGAACCAGCTAATTGATGCCATTGCACTGAAGTAAACGACGAATCGGGCGCAACTTCAATGCCGGCTAAGGCCATTTTCCCTTCGGTAATTGTTCCGGTTTTGTCGAGCAAGATGGTGTCGACGCGGCGAGTTTGTTCTAAAACTTCGCCGCCTTTAATGATGATGCCCAACTGCGCGCCGCGCCCAGTGCCCACCATGATTGCGGTTGGTGTGGCTAAGCCAAGCGCACATGGGCAAGCGATAATCAGTACTGCAACCGCAGCGGTGAATGCATCGTTGGCATCGTGACCGGTAACGAACCACGCCACGATGGTGATAGCCGCAATCAAAAACACAATTGGAACAAAGACACCGGCCACTCGATCGGCCAGTTTTTGTACGGGCGCTTTTGTTCCTTGCGCTTGTTCCACTAAGCGAACAATTTGTGAAAGAGCCGTGTCAGCACCGACGCTCGTGGCGCGTACTAACAAAAATCCATTCGTATTAACGGTTGCGCCCACAACATTGTCGCCCTCAGAAACTTCAACAGGGACCGGTTCGCCCGTAATCATCGACATGTCAACCGCGCTGTGGCCGCGCACCACCGTGCCATCGGTAGCGACTTTTTCGCCGGGCCGCACTTCGAACACCATTCCAACTTCAAGGTTTTCGATAGGAATTTCGGTGCCGTCTTCTAAGCGAGCAACTTTCGTGCCCAGTTCGCCGAGTTTGCGTAATGCATCACCCGAGCGCTTTTTCGCCCGCGCTTCAAACCATTTGCCTAACAAAATCAACGTGACGATCACACAGGCGGTTTCGTAATACACATGCGCGGCATCAGAACTCGACATTGACATTCCGGCATGGTCAGCCGCACCTAAAAAGAAAAGTGCAACCGTCGACCAAATCCACGCAGCCAACGTTCCAACCGATACCAATGTGTCCATCGTGACGGTGCCATGGCGCGCGTTTAACACCGCCGCACGGTGGAAGTTCCAACCCGACCAAAACACCACCGGCGTAGCCAACACAAATGCCACCCATTGCCAGTTTTGAAATTGCCACGGCGAGATCATGGATATTGCAACAACCGGAACGCTTAAGACTGCGGCCACCACTAACCGGCGGAACAATTGTTGGGCAACGGCTTCTTCGTCAATCTCTTCAACAACTTTGTATCCGAGACTTTCAACTTTGGCCGATAAATCTTGCAAACTCACGAGATCAGCGTCGTAAAGCACGCGGGCTTTACCGGACGCAAAGTTCACATCCGCCTTTTCGACACCTTCAATTTTGGACAGCCCTTTACCAATCCGCACCGCACATGCCGTGCAGGTCATCCCTTCAATAGGGAGATCAACTGTGGTGGGAGCGTCGGTCGACGTCATGACTCCACGATACGAGCAAAACGCAAACTTGAGAACACCTTCTCAACGGCACCGCTTACTTACGCACCATTACAACCGTTTCAATTTGTGGTGTTTTGGCAGTGGCCTTGGTGACGGCAATTTCTGAGAATCGATAATTCTCGGGATGACGAAATTTTTTCAGCGCTGTCGGTTCTGTCGCATTGTTCGACAAAAGCCAGCGCACTAACGATCCTTTGAGCAACTTATTCCAGTGGCTAACGGTGGTGAGATTTCCTTTTCCATCATCATCAAGAAACTTCACTGTGATGATGCGTGCCGAAGTTGGCGGAGCCCAGGCCGAGTTATGTTCATTCGGTAACAGATTCCAAACGATTTGTTGTTCGCAATAGGGCGCTAATGCATCGGTTAGGAATGGTTTCCAAAATGATGAAAGCCGTCCCAAGTTCGAAAGTGTTGCCGACATTTTCAATTTGTAATCGGGCAGCAAATCGTCGGCGGCCACCGCTCCAAATAATCCCGAGAAGATCACAACTTGTTCGTTGAGTCGTTTCTTCTCTTTTGTTGTCAGCGATCCCGCATCCAGTGCGTCGTACAACACACCGGTGTAACGAAGCAGGGCGGGAAGCGTTTTCGATTTCATTACTTTCGCATTTGCCAGTTTTGCTTTTTCTAAGGCCGCGCCTTTGACACCGAATGCCGCATCCGGCAATTGATCCAAATTGGCAATGACTTTCTTGCGCGCCTCAGTTAATGAGGGAAACGAAAGTCCATTTAATTTCAATGACGGTTCGCTGCCGCCGGTGGCTTTACCTTCCGATGGGGGAAGTAAGACAAGAGGTGGTTTCATCAAGGCCCGCCGTGAAAATGAAGTGGATTCAAAGTGAATTCTCACCCATCGTGACATATCGATTGCCAAATTTGGTGGGGTTCATGGTTTAATAGACAGTCCGGTCAAAAGGGTCCTACCCATTGATCGCTGTCGACCGAGCGTTTCGGTCGCTTACCGAGTGAGGAGGTGACGACATGCCAGCTAGCGAACCCCCAAGTACCGCGTTTGTTCCCGTTCGCACGCAATTAGAGGAATCATGCCATGTCGAAACTTCGCGCATCTCGGCCGATTCGTCGCAATGACAGTCGGCGCACCAAACGCTTATTAGCCCTCGAAGCTGTTTCTGAATCTCTCGTCTCCGTGGCGGGAATTACCGGCGCGCCCGTTGAGCATCAATCGGGCATTCAAGTAGGACGAGTTGTTGATCTCGTCGTGCGCTGGGAAGGCGAGCCCTATCCGCCACTCACGGGATTAGTTGTACGCGTCGGTAATTCATTGTCATGGATTTCGGCGGAAAAAATTGGTGAACTCGAACAGCGCCGCATTGTTTTGAAATCAGCCAAGGTCGACTTACGCGCCTTTCAACAACGCGAATCAGAAGTGCGTCTTTATGACGATGTGATTGATCATCAAATGGTTGATGTTGATGGCGTGCGCGTTTTCCGCGCCGCCGATTTGTATTTGGCTCAAGTTGGATCTGGTTTTCGTCTGGTGGGAGCCGATGTTGGTTTCGGCACACTTTTCCGTCGGCTTGGTCCTGCACGTTGGCGTGCGCGCCCACGTCCTGATCAAGTTATTGACTGGGCTGCGATTCAACCGTTTTCCGATCCGGGCGGTCCGGTGCGCATGACACGCGCCAACAATGAATTACGCCGTCTGCGTCCCGGTGAATTGGCCGACCTTTTAGAAGAACTCGGCCGTTCCCAACGACAAGAATTGCTTGCGGCCCTTGATGCGGAAACGGCAGCCGATGCGTTAGAAGAAATGGAACCCGAAGAACTTCAGGTTTTGTTGCGCGATATGGAACCTTCACAAGGCGCCGTCGTTCTTTCTGAGATGGAACCTGATGAAGCCGCCGAAGCCTTGCGTGATTTAGATGATGAAACACGTAACGAATTCCTGGCCGCCATGGATGCTGACGACGCCGCTGAACTCGTAAAACTTTTGGGTTACGACGAAGAAACTGCCGGTGGTGTGATGACCACCGCCATTCTTTCTTTCTCAGCCGAATTAACCGTTGAGGAAACACGTCAACAACTGGCGGAATCCGATACCGATATTGCCCGCCTTGAATCAATTTTGGTGTTGCATAACGACGGAACTTTGCTCGATGACATCTTGATTGTTGATCTCTTTATGTCCGAGCCCGGCGAAACTTTGCGTTCTCTCACGGGCGCGCCCTGGCCGGTCACTGTGAATGTTGAAGATTCAATTGAAGATGCCATTGATGCCTTCGTTGAAAATCGCGGTTCATCAGTTGTTGTGGTCGACGCTGATCAACGTCCGGTCGGTCGCATTTTGGCTGACGATGTTGTTGATGCCCTCATGCCCAAACGACGCTCGCTCACCAGGCTGCGTTAATCATGAAACGTCGTTGGTTTGCTTGGCTGGCCGTACTTGGCCCGGGAATCATTGCTGCAAACGCGGGCAATGACGCGGGCGGTATTGCCACCTATGCCAGCGCCGGTTCGCAATTCCAATATCGCACGCTTTTCGTCATGGTGTTGGTGACGGTTGCATTAGTAGTAGTGCAAGAAATGTCAGCCCGCTTGGGTGCCCACACCGGCGAAGGATTGATGTCGCTAATTCGCGAGCAATTTTCTTTGCGTGTTTCCACTTTCGCCATTTTGTGTTTGTTGGTGGCAAACCTCGGCTTAGTTGTATCTGAATTCGCCGGTATCGGCGCCGCTTTCGAATTGTTCGGCGTCTCGCGATACATCTCTATTCCGATCGCCATGTTTGTTATTTGGGCCGTGGTTGTCTTTGGTAACTATCGACATGCGGAACGGGCGTTTTTAATTTTGGGTTTGGCATTTCTCGCCTATCCCATCGCGGCAATTTTGGCGAAGCCCGATTGGTCCGAAGTTGCGTCCAACACATTCGTTCCTCATCTTCTTGGCACGAAAGAGTTTCTGATTTTGGTAGTGGCCTTAATCGGTACCACCATCACTCCTTATATGCAGTTGTACCAAGCATCAGCAGTGGCCGATTCAGGTAGTGGACCGGAAAATTACAAATCAGTGCGTACCGACACGGTTGTTGGATCAATTTTCGCCAACGTCATTTCAATGGCCATCATCATTGCTACCGCCGCCGCCATTGGTGGTAGCGGGCCATTGCAATCAGCCAAACAAGCAGCCCAAGCATTAGAACCCGTTGCCGGTGCCGGCGCGGAAATTCTTTTTGGAATTGGTCTTTTGGGCGCTTCGGCGTTGGCTGCGGCGGTGGTTCCGTTGGCTACTTCTTATGCTGTTGCCGAAGCGGTTGGCGTTGAACGGTCAGTTTCTCGATCATTTCGTGAAGCCCCGTTGTTTATGGGATTGTTCACCGCACTCATTGTTATTGGTGGGGTAGTGGCGCTATTGCCCGGCAACTTGATTGACCTCTTGATTGCCATGCAGATCTTGAACGGTCTTATTACGCCGATTGTTCTTACCTTTATTTTGATCCTCGCCAATCGCCGCAGTGTCTTAGGCGAAATGGTGAATGGCCCCCGTTTCCGTGTTCTCGCAGCGATCTGCGTTTTGGCTGTGGCATCGCTCGCCCTTGTTGTCGTAGCCATTAACGTTTTTTCTTGGCTCACCTAGAAAGTCTTTTTCGTGAACTCGGAACTCGTTCATAAACGCCGCTGGCTCATTCTCGCCGTCTTAGCGCTGAGTGTTTTCTTAGTTGTGGTGGACAACACCATTGTGAATGTGGCATTGCCAACACTCAGTCGTGAACTCAATGCCAGTACTACCGAACTGCAATGGATTGTTGATGCCTACAGTTTGGTGTTCGCCGGCTTGTTATTGGCATTCGGCGGTTTAGGCGATCGCATCGGTCGCAAAGGTGCAATGCAATTTGGGCTTGTGCTCTTCGGAATCTTTTCCACTTTCGGCGCTTATGCCAGCACAACCGGGCAACTTATTTCGGCGCGTGCGGCAATGGGCATTGGTGCAGCCCTCGTTTTTCCTGCCACTTTGGCCATTCTCACCAATGTGTTCACCGATCCCATTGAACGCGCCAAAGCCATCGGTGTGTGGTCGGCCGTCAGCGGTATGGCCGTGGCTTTTGGTCCCATCACCGGTGGTTTTTTGCTCGAACATTTCTGGTGGGGATCGGTCTTTTTAGTCAATATCCCGATCGTGACAATTGCTCTTGTTTTAGGTGCATGGCTGGTACCCACGTCGAAAGATCCCGAAACCGGCCCGTTCGATATGCCCGGCACGGTGACATCAATTCTTGGTGTTGGCGTGTTGGTATTCACCGTCATCGAAGGCCCGCGCTGGGGTTGGACATCAGCGGCCACTCTCGGTGGCTTTGCTCTCGCCGTTATTTTCCTCGTGACCTTCGTGCGTATCGAACTTGCTCGCGACTATCCGCTGCTCGATGTGCGCGTGTTCAAAATTCCGCGCTTTAGTGCAGCCGCGGGATCAATCGCCGTCGCGTTTTTCACGCTCTTCGGTTTCATTTTTATCGTTACGCAATATTTCCAATTGGTGCGCGGCTACAGCACATTGTCGGCGGGTGTGCACACATTGCCCTTCGCAATTTTCGCCGGTACGACTGCGCCCATCGCCGCGCGGTTGGCATTGAAGTTTGGTCCGCGTAAAGTTGTGAGCAGCGGGCTCTTAGTGATGAGCGGTGGCTTCATCGTGATTTCGCAATGCAGTGCTGATGCAGCGTACTTCGGACCGGTGCTTTTATCGATGGCGATGATTGCAACTGGTTTGGCACTCATCACTTCGCCATCAACTGCCGCGGTGATGTCATCACTTCCAAAAGAGAAGGCAGGCGCCGGCGCGGCCGTTAACGACACCACTCGTGAAGTGGGCGGCACACTTGGTGTTGCGGTGGTGGGCAGTGTGTTCGCCTCGGTGTATGCACCCAAGTTGGTTGATAGTTGGAATGGTTTCCCTCTTCCCGATGATGCTGTGCGCGCGGCGAAGTCCGCCATGGCTGCAGCGGTTGAAGTAGTGCGTCAAGCACCGGTTGAAGCACAAAATGTTCTACGTGCCGGCGCAATTGATGCCTTCATGAACGGAATGCAATTGGCTTGTCTCGTTTGTGCCGGTGTTGCATTCACTGGTGCGATCTTCGCGTTTTCGTTTCTTCCCGATGCATCACACGCGCCAGCAGAAAAAGTTACGCAGTAACGGTGTAACAATTCGCAACGAAAACGAATTCACGCGTTTGCATAAATGCAATTTTCGATCCTCTCAATAATCTGATTCTTTTTAAACGTTCAATGTTGAACGTGAATTTTCAACAACGCACGTGACGTTTTTCTTTATGGGCTCTCAGTTAAAGTAATTTTTCTAACAATCACCAACCCCTGCGGGAGCCCCAAAATGACTCGACGATCCTCGTCGAACAAAAAAATGTCGCTTGTCGTTGTCATTGCATTGTTGATGTCACTAGTTGCATTTATCGATTCACCTTTACGCGCCAACGCTCAAGTGGCTGCGCCAGATGCACCATCTGTTCCAGTTGTTGAATTCACTGCCGACAACGGCAACCTCGGCTATTCCTTTGCCGCGCCCAACGGCACAAACGACAACGGCAGTGCCATTACGCAGTTCAATGTTCGCACCTACACCGGTTCACCGCGCCAATTAGTGAACGGTGCAACTTGTTCAATTCTTTCCTCGGCGGCAATCAAAAAATGCGCCATCGTCAACGACGCCACCAATACGTATTTCCAACAGGGCAACAATTACGAGTTCTCACTTTCGGCCACGAACGCCAACGGAACATCGGCCGAAACTTTTGTCGACGAAGTCACATTCAGTGCAACCGCACCCTCCAGCCCCACCAATCTCCAAGCGACGGTCACTAACGACACCGCCACTGTTTCCTTACAACCACCATCGGCGACGCCCAACAGTTCACTCAATGGTGGCGTTGCGCTGAAGTCGTACCGAGTCGATGCGTACCCGGCCGATCCGCGCACATCGCAATCGGTTGGCTCATGTCTTATCGCCGCGTCGCAACAAACTGTGAACGGAGTGGTTGAAGAAACAGCGGGCAGTTGCGCTATCAACAATTTGCCCATTGGCTCTTATGTATTTAGTGCAACGGCAACTTCAAAGTCGTTGCAGGTTTCGGCACCATCGAGCGACAGCAATGAAGTGTTTGTTGTCGGAGTTTCATCCTCAAGCACCACCATTCCAATTCAGGCACAACAGGGTGGTGCAGCAGGTGCGAGCAGCACGGTGCCGGATGCGCCGCCTGCGCCGTCGGTGATTGCGCATCGGGAAATTTTAGATATTCGTAATTTGACGACCAATGGGTTTTTGGTGACGGTAGCGCCGCCGTCGTCAACGCCGAACGCTGCGGCGAATGGTGGTGTGCCACTTGTTCGTTATGACGTGAGTGCGGTGAAAGTTTCGGATCGTTCGGTAGTGGGTTCATGTTCCATTGATGCTCATCGAGAGTCATTCGGTGGTGTTATTTCTGAAGTTGGGGGTACATGTCGAATTTTGGTTGCTGTCACTGAAGATCTTGTTGTCACAGTTAAGGCAGTGAATGCTGTTGGTTCGTCGGTTTCCTCAACGGATAGTTCGACAATTGCGTCGGCGAATACGTCTAACGAATTCGATTTTCTTTCCACACCAAATGTTTGGGTGGAGAACGATGCGAGTAGCACTCCGAAATTAAAGGTGCAACTTAAATCGTCGACCTTCAACTTCAACTTTACGAGTCTTACTTTCAATACTTATTCTGGTTCGCCGCGCACATTGGTGTCGGGGCTCACGAAAAGCTTCGACACCGATCAAAATCATCAGAATCCTGAAGATGCAAGCGGTGTATTCGAATTAGGTACTGCAACAGTTGGTACGACCTATGAGGTTGCTTCTGTTCAAAATTATCTTGCGTTTGGCAATTCGTCGGAATATTTCAGTGAAAAAATCACTGCGTCTGATACGGCGCCGACGGCGCCGTCTGCGCCGACTGTTTCGCATTCGCATGGCGTAGTCACTGCAACGGTCGCGCCACCATCAACAACACCGAGTTCAACAACGAACGGTAAAACAGCGTTAAATCATTACACCGTGCAGGCCTATGACAATTCAGTGTCACCCGCAACCGCGGTAAGCGGCAAAACCTGCGAAGTGTTGGCATCA